>JBKJNE010000415.1:0-13797 GCA_046596015.1 Alphaproteobacteria bacterium | reverse complement strand
TTCCACTGCGCGGTGAAGGGCCTGGCGGTCTCCTGCGTCCGGCGCATGGGGCTGGAGACGACGGGCAGCGGACCCAGATGCTCGAGCTTGTCCGCCGCCTCGCTGGCCTGCTCCCAGCCCAGCTCGCTCAGGCCGGGGTCCATGTCCTGGTCCCAGCCGCCGGTGGCCTGGCCGTGGCGAATCAGATAGAGGCGGACGGGCTTGCTCATGTCGGTTCCCTCGGTTGACGCAGGCGGCGACGAAGGCGAAGACGCCGCCTCACCCCCGGCCATTTGTATGGCGCGGCGGTGAACCCGTCCACCGTGTTGCGTCCGCTATCCTGCCACCCCATAATCCGCAATCGCGGGTCCGAGGAGAACTTGATGACAAAGCTCGTGGCGGCAGGTCCCAACGCCGACCAGATCGAATTCTGGAACGGCGAGGGCGGCGAGAAATTCGTCCGCTACCAGAACGCGCTCGACCTCATGCTGAAGCCGTTCGGCGAGGAGGCCATGCGCCGCATCGGCGTCAAGGCCGGCGAGGCGGTGCTCGACATCGGCTGCGGCTGCGGCGATACGTCCATCGACCTGGCGCTGGCGGTCGGCGTGACCGGCGAGGTCGTCGGCGTCGACATCTCCGAGCCCATGCTGGCGCGCGCCGAGTACATGGCGGCGCAAACCGAGCTGACCAACGTGTTCTTCGAGCTGGTCGACGTGGAAGCCGGCCCGCTCCACCGCGACAGCTTCGACCTGGCGTTCTCGCGCTTCGGCGTCATGTTCTTCCGCAATCCGGTCACCGCGTTCGCCAACGTCCACGCGGCGTTGCGCAAGGGCGGCCGCCTCGCCTTCGCCTGCTGGCAGCCGCTGCCCCGCAACCAGTGGGTTTCGATCCAGATGCAGGCGGTGCTGCCGCTGGTGCCGCCGCCGCCGCCGATGGGTCCCGAGGACCCGGGCCCGTTCTCGTTCGGCGGTCAGGACCGGGTGCGACGCATCCTGGCCGAGGCCGGCTTCTCGGACATCGCGGTCGAGCCTTTCGACACCGAGGTGGCGCTGGGCGGCATGCTGGTGCTCGACGACGCGGTGGATTTCAGCCTGCAGATCGGCCCGGCCACGTCATTGCTCAAGGACGCGCCCGACGAGGTCCGCGCCAAGGCCCGCGACGCGGTGCGCGCGGCGCTCGCGCGGCATCAGACCAGGCGCGGCGTCATGCTGGCGGCCGGCGCCTGGATCGTCACCGCCCGGAAGGATTAGAACCGTCTACCGGGGTTGCGGCGCGGCCGGCGGCGGCGCGGACGGTGGCTTCGGCGTGGCGCCGGCGGGCGGCTCGATCACCGGCGGCGGATTCTCCGGCACGTCGAAGCCGGGGACCAGCTCATGCAGCGTGGTCGGCGGGGTGTCGCGCTGGCCGGAGAATCGGGTGGTGGTGCGCGGCGCCAGCGCGCGGACCGGCGCGGCGAAGGTCCAGCGGTCGATGGGCTTGCCGTCCTTGGCCATCATGTTGAAGGCGAGCGGCGGCACCAGCTGCTCGTGGTCGGCCGGATTGACGATCAGGCCCTTCACCATCAGCCGCCTGATCCCGTCGATCTCCTCGATGGACGATTCCACCTCCTCGAAGGTGAGCGTCAGCGGCTGCGGCACACTGGGCGCGGCCGGCGCGGCGGCACCGGGCGCCGGCGCGGGCACGGCCGGCGCCGTGGCAGGCGTCGACATCAGCTGGATGCCAGTCAGGTCCTGCACCTGCTGCCTGAACGCCACCAGCGCGGCCAGCGCCAGGATCACCAGCACGACCACGGCGATGGCCCACGCGCGGCCCGAGCCGGCGGTCTCCTCGACGGTCGAGGCCGAATGGTGGAACTGGGCGAAGCTGTCCGGCGGCAGGTCGCGGGCCACCGCGGCGGCCTCGGCGGCAGCGACCCGCTCGACGCTCTCGACCGGCGCTTCGGCGGCCTCGGTCGGCGCGGCCGGCGGCACGTGCGGCGGCGCCGTCTCGGCAGGCGTCGCCGGCGACCAGGCCGGGGATGGCGGCGCCGGCACCTGCTCCTCGGTGGCCAGCGCCAGCGGCTCCGGGTCCTCCGGCGCCTGGTACCAGACCGTGCCGCATTTCGCGCAGCGCACCTTCTGGCCGCCGGGCTTGATCTTGTCCTGTGGCAGCGAATAGCGCGTCGAACAGTTGGGGCACGTGATGATCATGGGAGGCGTTGCGACCTGACGAACGGTTGTATAGTGAGGGCGGTAAGGCTCGCCGGCGTCCCGAATAGCGCTGGGTGTTTCGGCGTATGCTGTTCCACCCCCGTCTACTTTGCTGAGACAGTCCAAAGCCGATGCGTTAGGGTGTCATGCATGATCCGCTTTGACAATGTTGGAATGCGCTACGGTTCGGGCGACGAGGTCCTGCGCGACATCAGCTTCGAACTCCAGCGCGGTTCGTTCCACTTCCTGACCGGCCGCAGCGGCGCCGGAAAGTCGTCGCTGCTCAAGCTGATGTATCTGTCCGAGCGGCCGTCGCGCGGGCTGATTTCCATGATGGGCGTCGACATCGTCACCGCCAGGCGCAACGCGCTGCCGCGCCTGCGTCGCAACATCGGCGTGGTGTTCCAGGACTACCGGCTGATCGATCACCTGTCGGCCTACGACAACGTGGCGCTGCCGCTGCGCATTAGCGGCGCGACCAGGGCCGAGGTGCGCGACTATGTGGAAGAGCTGCTGATCTGGGTCGGGCTGAAGGACCGCATGAATTCGCGCCCGTCGATCCTGTCGGGCGGCGAGAAGCAGCGCGTCGCCATCGCCCGTGCCGTGATCAATCGTCCGTCCGTGCTGCTGGCCGACGAACCCACCGGCAACGTCGACGACGAAATGGCCGCCCGGCTGCTGCGGCTGTTCATCGAGCTGAACCGGCTGGGCACCACCACGGTGATCGCCACCCACGACATGGACCTGGTCGACAGCATCGAGGTGCCGAGGCTTCATCTGGAGGCCGGACAACTGGTACAACTGCCGCCGGGCATCGATCCGCCCAACGACCTGCCGAACGCCCCACGGCTGCCTGAGGCGTTCCCTCAGGCGGTCGGTTTCGCCCGCGACTGAACCACCGTCACGACCGATCACCATGCTGCGACAGATACGGTTTCTGCCATCCGAGAACATCCACGGGCGCCTGCTGCCCTGGGTCATCGCCGTCATGGTGTTCCTTGCCGGACTCGCCATGCTGGTCGCGCTCGGCCTGCAGGTGACCGCGCGCACCTGGCACCAGGGCCTGGCCCAGAGCCTGACCGTGCAGGTGATCAACCCGGACAGGGCCGCCCGCGACAACGAGGTGGCCGCGGCGCTGGCCGAGCTGCGCCGGACGCCGGGTATCGCTTCGGCGGCCGAGGAGACCAGCGACGAGATCGCCGCCCTGCTCGAGCCGTGGCTCGGCAAGGGCAATGTAGGACCCGACCTGCCGATCCCGGCGCTGATCGACGTCAGGCTAGCCGACGCGCCGGCCGTCGACGTCCCGGCGCTCGGCGCGGCGCTCGCCAAGGTCGCGCCCAGCGCCAGGGTGGATGCCCACGAACGCTGGCTGGCCGATCTGCTGGTGCTGATGCGCATCGTGCAGTGGGTGGGCGGCGTGATCGTGGGCCTGGTCGGGCTCGCGACGGTCGCCATCATCATCTTCGCCACCCGCGCCGGGCTGGCGGCGCAGCGCGAGACGGTGGAGATCGTCCACATGATGGGTGCCAGGGACGGCACCATCGCCGGGGCGTTCCAGTGGCGGTTCCTTTGGGTGGGCGCGAAGGGCGCCTTCATCGGCCTCGCCGCGTTGGGCGCCGGCATGGGCGCCGTGCACTTGATCAACCAGCGGCTGGACGGCGCGCTGCTGCCCCAGCTGTTGCCGCCGCCCGAGGTGCTGGCCAGCCTGCTGATCCTGCCGGTGGTCGCGGGCCTGCTCACCATGCTGACGGCCCGCTTCGCGGTGATGCGGGCGCTGGCCGACATGAACTGAGCATGCGCAGGATCATCCTCCTCCTGATGCTCGGTGCCGCGGCCTGGCTGGCTGGCTTCATCGGCTTTGTCGCCGGCATCCCTGACCGGCCGCCGGTCAATCTTCGCGAGACCGATGGCATCGTCGTGCTGACCGGTGCCGGGTCGCGGCTCAACGAGGCGATCGCCCTGCTTGCCGGCGGGCATGGCGGCCGGCTGCTGATCTCGGGTGTCGACGCCAGGACCAACGATCCCGAACTGAAGCAGAGCCTGGACCTCGAGAGCCAGACCGACGCCGAGCTGTTCGACTGCTGCGTCGACGTCGGCCGGCAGGCGCTGGATACAGTCGGCAACGCCCAGGAGATCGCGGCATGGGCCCGCCAGCACGGCTACCGCTCGCTGCGTGTGGTGACGTCGGATTTCCACATCCGCCGCAGCCTGCTGGAGATCAGGCGCTACGCGCCGGACCTGGTCCTGGTGCCGCACCCGGTGTTCAGCGAGCGCATCCGCCCGGGCCTGTGGTGGCGCGACGTGGCGTCGGCGCGCATCCTGTCAAAGGAGTTCAACAAACTTCTGGTGGTCTGGTTCAAGGCCAATGTCTACGACCGGATCACCGGCGCGCCGGCGGCCGCGTGACCATGCTGCGCTCGATCCTGTTCAACCTGCTGCTCTGGATCTGGACGGCCATCGCCGTCCTCGGCTTCGTCCCATTGCTGCTGGGGCCGGTGCGGTGGGCGCCGATCGCACAGAACGGCTGGGCGGCGGGCGGCGAATGGTTGGTCCGCCACATCCTCGGCATCACCTGGCGCGAACGCGGGCGCAAGAACCTGCCGGATGGACCGGTGATCGTCGCCTGCAAGCACCAGTCGGCTTACGAGACCATCGTGATGCAGCTGCTGCTGCGCGATCCGGCCATCGTGATGAAGCGCGAGCTGCTCAACATTCCGCTCTATGGCTGGTACAGCCGCCGCATGGGCATGATCCCGATCGATCGCCGCGCCTCGTCGACGGCGATGCGCAAGATGCTGCGCGCCGCCGAGGCGGCGGCGGCGCAAGGCCGGCCGATCCTGATCTTTCCCGAAGGCACTCGCTCGGCGCCGGGCGCGGCGGCCCGTTACCTTCCGGGCGTCGCGGGCCTCTACCGCCATCTGGGCGTACCGGTGGTGCCGGTCGCGCTCGACTCCGGCCTGCTGTGGGGACGAAACTCGCTGCGCAAGCACGCGGGGACGGTGACCATCCACTATCTGCCGCCGATCGAGCCCGGCCTCGACCGCCGCGCCTTCATGGCCGAGCTGGAGAGGCGCATCGAAACCGCGACGGCGGAACTCCTCGCCGAATCAGGTTTCGGTGGATAATTCCATGATTAATCCCGTGGATCACGGGGATAAGTCCGCAGGCCATTGACCGCGCGTGGCTTTCGGCAGCGGCCTGTCGCGGAAACATAACAGGAACGCGAGGTTGCCGCGCCAGGGATTCCGGCCTATCATCGCCGGCCCAACCGATGGACCCGCACATGAGCGCGACGGCACCGATCTCGACCCAGATCTGGGACATGAAGTACCGGCTGAAGGCCGCGGACGGCACGCCCGTCGACAAATCCATCGACGACACCTGGCGGCGCATCGCCCGCGCGCTGGCCGAGCCGGAGCAGCCGGAGCAGCGCGCCCATTGGGAAGCCCGCTTCCACGAGGCCCTCGACGGCTTCAAGTTCCTGCCCGCCGGCCGCATCGTCGCCGGCGCCGGCAGCGCGCGCGACGTCACCCTGTTCAACTGCTTCGTCATGGGCACCATCCCCGACGACATGAGCGGCATCTTCGACAATCTGCGCGAAGCCGCGCTGACCATGCAGAAGGGCGGCGGCATCGGCTACGACTTCTCGACGCTTCGGCCCAAGGGCGCGCGGGTGAAGGGCGTTGGCGCCGACGCATCCGGCCCGCTGCCGTTCATGGACGTGTGGGACGCCATGTGCCGCACGATCATGAGCGCCGGCCACCGGCGCGGCGCCATGATGGCCACCATGCGCTGCGACCACCCCGACATCGAGGCGTTCATCGCCGCCAAGCAGGACCCGGGCCGGCTGCGCATGTTCAACATGTCGGTGCTGGTGACCGATGCGTTCATCGACGCGGTAAAGACCGACGGCACCTGGGACCTGGTGTTCTACGGCGCCGTCCACAAGACGCTCGCGGCGCGCGAGCTGTGGGACCAGGTCATGCGGGCGACCTTCGCCTATGCCGAACCCGGCGTGATCTTCATCGACCGCATTAACCAGCGAAACAACCTGTCTTACTGCGAGACCATCTCAGCGACGAATCCATGCCTCACCGCCGATACGTGGATCATGACCGACGATGGACCGCGCATGATCGCAGACCTTGTCGGCGTACCGTTCACCGCCGTGATCGACGGCAAGTCGTGGGCGTCCGGCGAACGGGGATTTTTCCCGACGGGACGCAAGCCTGTCTTCCGGCTGTCCACCGAGGAAGGGCACCTGTTGCGGCTGACTGCCGATCATCCGGTGCGGATCGCCGCGCACCTTACCCGCGACGTCCGACAACTGGAATGGCGCAAGACCGGCGATCTTCAGCCCGGCGACCGCGTCGTTTTGCACGATCATCGGAGCCTTTCGGAATGGGCTGGCGCGTTCGGGGAGAATGAAGGCTACCTCATGGGCCTGCTGGTCGGCGACGGCACGCTGAAGTCGGACAAGGCGGTGTTGTCCGCATGGCCGGGCGCCTTGGTGGTCTGTGGTTCGGTTGAACGCCCCGGCGTCCTCGCGGTCATGGGCCGTGCCCTCGACGCAGCGAACGCGCTGCCGCATCGCAGCGACTTCAAGGGCTGGATCGACGTGGCGGGGCGCGGTGAGCGGCGCATGTCGTCGGCGGCGATCAAGCGCGTGGCGGAAGCGCTGGGCATGGCGCCCGGGCGCAAGGCCATAACGCCGTCGCTGGAAGCCGCGTCCTCGGCCTTCTATCGCGGCTTCCTGCGCGCGCTGTTCGATGCCGATGGGTCGGTGCAGGGAACCCAGACCAAGGGCGTCAGCGTCCGCCTTGCCCAGAGCGACGTGGACACGCTGCGTACCGTGCAGCGCATGCTGTTGCGGCTCGGCATCGCATCGCGGCTTTACGCGGACCGCCGGCCAGCCGGTCGGCGCGCCCTGCCGGACGGCAAGGGCGGCACGGCCGAGTATGAATGCCGCGCGGACCATGAACTGGTGATCGCGGGGGAAAATCTGGCGATTTTCGCCGAGCGGGTCGGTTTCGAGGACACCGAGAAGGCCGGGCGCCTGCAGACGACCCTGGCCGGCTATCGCCGCCAGCTCAACCGCGAGCGTTTCGTCGCTACTGTCGCCGCCGTCGAACCGGACGGCGAGGCCGATGTGTTCGACGTGCAGGTGCCGGGTGTCAACGCGTTCGATGCCAACGGCCTCCATGTCCACAATTGCGGCGAGCAGCCCCTGCCCCCCTATGGCGCATGCCTGCTCGGCTCCATCAACCTGGCCATGCTGGTGAAGGAGCCGTTCACGCAGGACGCTTCCGTGGATCTGGACGGGCTCGACGAGCTTGTGACGACCGCCGTGCGGATGATGGACAACGTGGTCGACACGTCCCGCTTCCCGCTGGAGCAGCAGGCGCACGAGGCGCTGGCCAAGCGGCGCATCGGGCTGGGCGTCACCGGCCTCGCCGACGCGCTGATCATGTGCCGGACGCGCTACGGCTCGGCGGCAGCGGTCGAGCTGACCGGTATCTGGATGCGCCGCATCCAGCGCGCCGCCTATCTGGCGTCGGTAGCGCTGGCCGCCGAGAAGGGTGCGTTCCCGCTGTTCGACGCGGACAAATATCTGGCCGGCGCGACCATCTCCGAGCTGGACGATGACGTGAAGACGGCGATCCGCGCGCACGGCATCCGCAACGCCCTGCTCACCTCGGTCGCGCCCACGGGCACCATCTCGCTGTTCGCCGACAACGTGTCGTCCGGGCTGGAGCCGGTATTCAGCTTCACCTACACCCGCAAGGTGCTGATGCCTGACGGCACCCGCAAGGAGGAGACGGTCTCCGACTACGCCTACCGGCAATATATCCGCCTGTTCGGCGACAAGGCGGCGCTGCCCGACTATTTCGTCACCGCCCAGACCCTGACGCCGGACGACCATGTCCGCATGCAGGCGGCGGTGCAGAAATACGTCGACAGCTCGATTTCGAAAACCATCAACGTCCCCGAGGACATCTCGTTCGAGGACTTCAAGGGCGTCTACATGCAGGCCTGGGAGCTGGGCTGCAAGGGCTGCACCACCTACCGGCCCAACGACGTCACCGGCTCGGTGCTGGAGACCACCAAGGAGGACGCCGACGAGCCGCAGCTGCCGCTCGATGCGCCCAAGCCGCGCCATGCCGACGAGTACGAGGCGGGCGGCGTGGTCTACATGACGCGGCCGCTCGACCGGCCCGAGGCGCTGCCCGGCAAGACCTACAAGATCAAGTGGCCCGACAGCGACCACGCCATGTACATCACGCTCAACGACGTGATCCAGGACGGCCGGCGCCGGCCCTTCGAGATTTTCATCAACTCGAAGAACATGGAGCACTACGCCTGGACGCTGGGCCTGACGCGCATGATCAGCGCCGTGTTCCGGCGCGGCGGCGACGTCTCGTTCGTGGTCGAGGAGTTGAAGGCCGTGTTCGACCCGCGCGGCGGCCATTGGGTGAAGGGCCATTACGTGCCGTCGCTGCTGGCGGCCATCGGCGAGGTCATCGAGCAGCATCTGGTGGATATCGGCTTCATCAAGAAGGAACAGGACTTCAGCACCAAGGCCGAGCGCATGAAGCTCGCCGTGGGCGACAACGAGGACCGGCCGAACATGCGCTCGTGCCCCAAATGCGGCGCGCCCACCCTGATCCGCCAGGAAGGCTGCGATACCTGCATCTCCTGCGGATACTCCAAGTGCGGGTGAACCCGTGCCGCGCCGAGGGAGGCTCGCCATGACCGCATTCGACGCCGACGCCTACCTGCAGCGGATCGGCCTGGCCGCGCCGCCAGCGCCGACCATCGAAGGGCTGCACGCGCTGCACCGGGCGCAGCCGCTCGCCATTCCGTTCGAGAATCTCGACATCCTGCTGGGGCGCGGCATCTCGCTGGAGCCGGAAGTGGTGTTCGACAAGCTGGTGCGGCGTCCGCGCGGCGGCTACTGCTTCGAGGTCAACGGCCTGTTCCTGGCGGCGCTCCAGGCGTTCGGCTTCGAGGCGCGGGCGCTGCTGGGCCGGGTGCATATCGCCGGGCCGGTCACCGGCCGCACGCACCAGCTCAGCCTGGTGCGCATCGGCGGCGAGGACTGGATCGCCGACGTGGGCTTCGGCAGCGGCACGGCGCTGGCGCCCATGCGGCTGGTGCTGGACGAGTCGCAGGAGGTGCCCGGCTCGGTGCGGCGCTATGTGGCCGACGACACCTACGGCACCATACTGCAGCTGCGCGGCGAGGACGGCTGGTCCAGCCTCTACAGCTTCGACATGTGCCACGTGATCGACTCCGACCGGGCGATGGGCAATCACTTCACCTCGAGCCATCCGGGCTCGTTCTTCACCTGGGCGCGGGTGGCGACGCGGCCGACGGCGACGGGGCGGGTGTCGCTGATGGACTACACGCTGCGCAAGGTCGAAGGCGGGCACGAGACCGTCACCCGCCTCGAGGAGGGCGAGGCGTACCTGGCGGCGCTGCGCGAAAATTTCGGCATCGGTCTCGACGCGCCCTACGACGCCATCAAGCCCATCGTCGGCGCCGGCGCCGACTTCACCGTCTAGCGCCCAATGAACTAACGCCGCGTGAACTGCCAGTAGAGCGGGTGATCGGGGGCCAGCCTGCCGCGGTCGTTGAGCGCGGCGGCGAAGCCTTCCACGGTTTCGGTGCGGGCCACGTCCGAAAAGCGGAAGTCGCAGATCAGCACCCGCCGGGCCACCCGCCATTCGCCGCCGCGCTTCTCGAAATCGTCGAGATAGCGGCCGCCGATGAACTGGATCTCGGTGTCGCCGGCGATGTTGAGGGTGGTGCTGCCGCCGAGGAAATAGCATTCCGCCCTGGCCGTGTTTGCGCCGGTGAGGCTGACGCTCTGGCCCGAAATGGCGTGCCACGGCCGGCAGCCCGATTCCCGGCTGATGGTGATCAGCACCCTAACGAACTCGTCGCCCCGGCCGAGGAAGAAGCCGTAGTCGATGTCGGCGTCGGGCCAGAACACCTGCGCCAGCAGCGCCTCGTCGTCCCAGTCCAGCGCCCTGCCGTAGCGCACCTGCTGGTCGCGGATCGCCTGCAGGTCGTCCAGCTCGGCGAGACGCCGTGCCATGGCCTCGATGTCGTAGGTCGTCGTGCTCATGCGTCCTCCCCGGAACTAGAGCCGGAGCGCCAGCTTCCCTTCCGGCGTTCCATCACCTTCCCCAGTTGGCTAGGATGATCCCGTTGGGGATCGTGGAGAAGCATTAAATGAGCGGCTTGAAGCTGAGTGTGATCATCACCAGCCAGGACTGGGCGACGCCGCACCTGGCCGAGATCGACGCCACCGCGCTGCACGGGCTCTATATCGCCGACCATCCCTCGTTCCCCGTAACCGAATCCTGGACCTGGCTCGCCTATGCGGCGGCCAGGACCAGCCGGATAAAACTCGGCACCCATGTGACCGGCGCGCCGTTCTATCACCCGACCCGCCTCGCCAAGCAGGTGGCGAGCGTCGACGCGCTGTCGAGCGGCCGGGTGATCCTGGGCATCGGCACCGCCTACGAGGTCGCCGACTTCATGCCCTATGGCTTTCCCATGGCGGGGTTCAGGGACCGGGTCGATTTTCTCGAGGAAACCATCGTCATCCTGAAGCAGCTGTTCACCGGCCGGATCGACGGCTTCAAAGGGAAATTCCACACCTATGAGGGCGAGGCGGACTTCGCGCCGCTGCCGGTGAACGGCAAGGTGCCTATCTGGATCGGCCTCAACAAGGCCGGCCTCGCCATGCAGGTGGCGGCGCGCCACGCCGACGCGGTCAACACCTGGCAGCTGTCGCCCGTGCAGGTGCGGGAGATCGCCGGGCCACTGAGCGACGCCGTCGAGCAGGCCGGCCGCAAGCCCGGGGACGTGGCGATCACCTGCGACGTGGTGATGGCCCGCGGCGCCGACGAACGCGGCGCCGAGGAACTGGCCCACCGCATCCGCGACATGGCCCGCGGCTGGGGAAGGAAGGATTCGGTGACCGAATGGGGCGTCGGCGGCGTGCTCCACGGCGACGGCGACGCCATGCTGGAGCAGCTCGACCGGTTCCGCGAGGTGGGGTGCAGCGAAGTCACCGTGTCGTGCTCAAGCATCGAGGATGTGCGCTGGGTCAACGAGAACGTGGCGAAGCGGCTATCGTGACGCACCTCTACTTCGCCTATGGCCGCAACATGCATCCGGCGATCATGGCGAGGCGCTGCCCGGCGGCCGAATTCATCGGCGCGGCGGTGCTGCCGGACCACCGGCTGCTGATCAATGTGCGCGGGGTCAGCACGGTCGTGCCCGAAGCGGGGAGCGCGGTGCACGGCGTACTGTGGCGGCTGACGCCGGCCTGCGAGGCGGCGCTCGACGAAATCGAGGGCGTGGCGCGCGGCAGCTACCGGCGCGACGAGGTGTGGCCATTGAGGGGCGGCAGGACATTGGAGCCGGCGCTGATCTACATCGCCAGCAACGCCGAGCCCAGCCTGCCGCGCGAGGGCTATCTGGAATCGCTGGAGGAGGCCGCGCATCATCACGGCTTCCCGGAAGATTACCGGCTGTATCTGGCGGGATTGCACCGCCGTTAGGTCGTTATAGTCTCGAGGGCCAAAGCATAATATTCCCTATCACTTCTATTTCGTATTTTACAGAAATTTATTTATATATGGCAATAACGGAAAATTCACCGGATTGTGTTCGATATGGTTTCGCATTGATGGTGTTATTCTTGTCGTGTTTGCCGCCTTCGGGCTGAGGGCGGCGTCTTTTTACCAAGAGGGCAACATGGGCAGACTACTGTTAGGGTCGGTCGCGGCGCTCGCGCTGCTGGCCATGCCGGTCACCGCATCGGCAGGTGGACTGAAGATCGGCCAGGACAAAGCCGCCCTTGCCGCAACCAAATGCGGCAACAACGGCAAGGGCAACCAGGGGGAGACGCTGAACCCCGAAGGCGAGTGCCTGAAGGGGTCGCAGCGCGAGGAAACCACGCTGTGCGTGACCGGTGTACTCACCGGCGAACGGGTGTGCATCTTCGAGGATCTGGACCCCGGTAATTCGGGACCGGCCACGGACGACTGAGCGGCGCCGGATCATCCTGCGTTCGGGCGAATTCGCCCGAACGCGGAACCGGCGACCGATTCCAAAGTGCTTGTCCGCGTTCAAGCGAACGCACGCTGCCCTATACCGAGGGCGCGGCCGCCGCTTCTTCCAGCACCAGTCCGCCACCGCCGCCGGCGAATGCCTTCAGCTTGACCGGCACGGCGGGCGGGCTATTGAAGTAGGCGTTCTGGTCGTGCGCCATGCCGCCTTCCGGCAGCGCCGGCCACCAGGCGCCCAGGTCGCGCTCGATCTGGGCCCGGTAGAATTCCGGCAGCACGGTGGATTCACCGGCGAAGTAGTCTTTCATCGTCTGATCGGTGTCCAGCAGACGGCGGACCCTCGCCTGGTGGGCGACGCGGCTCGACGAGGCGGCCCGCACCAGGTTCAGCGACTTGGCGGTCAGGCCGGTGTTGGCGTGCCAGCGGCGCGCCATGGCCTTCACCGAATAGGAATACCGGGTGATGTCGATGGCGAGGTCGTAGAACCGGTCCCACGTGTAGTTCACCGGCACCACGTTCATGGCCCGCGTGCTGTTGAGGAAATGGAACGGGAACGGCAGCACCCGACCGTCGCCCTGCAACTGGCGGTTCATCGGCGCGGCGCGGCCATAGGACGTCCACAGCGAATACGCCGGATAGGCGCCGGGCGAGGCGTCGAGGAACCGCTTGGTCAGCTCGAACGGCTCATCGCCCTCGTCCTGGTCCAGACCGAGCACGAAATTGGTCTGCACATAGGGAATGTGCCGCAGGATCATGTTCACGTGATCCGACACCTGGCGCACCTTCTCGACCCCGCTCGCGCGGGTGGCGCGCGACTTGTTGCCGTATTCGTACCAGGACTCGACGCCGGGCAGCATGCCGACGAAGCCGTTGCGGCCCATGCGCTTCACGTTGTCTTCCGACAGCAGCGACAGGCTACTTTCGGCGACGAAGCGCACCGAGCCCGGCCTGACCGCGCCCTCGATGGCGGTCATGTAATCGTCGAAGCGGACGCCGAAATTGGGGTCGTGCCAGGCAACGTAGGGATTTTTCTGGTTGGCCTGCACGAAGCGCAGGTCCTCGGTGATCTGGTCGAACGCCATCGGCTGGTAATCGACGGTGGAGTCGATGCAGAAGCTGCAGGTGTACGGACAGCCCATGCTGCCGATCATCGGGATCAGCTTCAGGGTTGGCGCCTTGGCGAGGGTCGGCGCGATGAACTTCCAGCGCTCGCGCACGCCGGGCAGGGAATCGGGCTGGCGGGCGGCCGACATCTCGCGTCCCAGCGGCCGGTGCCGCGCGCGCTCATGCAGCAGGTCGGCGAGCAGCGTCTTGTCGGTGAAGCCGAGCACGTAGTCGAAATACTTCACCGCGTCTTCCGGATAGCACCGCGCATGCGGCCCGCCGAGGACGGTGATGACGCCCTTCGCCCGGTAGATGGCGCTGACCGCATAGGCGGCGAGCGCCGAGCGGGTGAACGCGCCAAGGATCATTTCCATGGGTGTCGGCGCGATGGCGACGCCGCTTCTGCCGCCCTTGCTGCCCATGACCACGGCGTGGCC
>JBKJNE010000342.1:0-2938 GCA_046596015.1 Alphaproteobacteria bacterium | reverse complement strand
ACCCTGACCGGCATCGACATTCCGGCCGCCGAATCCGTGCGCCGGCTGGAATCGCTGGGCTTCGAGGCCGAGGAGATCGGCGGCGTCATCCACGCGAGCGTCCCGAGCTGGCGCACCGACATCGAGGGCGAGGCCGACCTGGTCGAGGAAGTGGCCCGCATCCACGGCTTCCACGCCATCCCGTCGACCATGCTGCCGCCGGTCAGCGAGACCATCAAGCCGGCGGTCAATACCCGCCAGCGGCTGGTCCGCATCGCCCGCCGCGTGCTCGCGGCGCGCGGCATGAACGAGGCGGTGACCTGGTCGTTCACCTCGTCGGCCAGCGCCGCCCTGTTCGGCGGCGGGTCCGCGGCGCTGGCGCTCGCCAACCCGATCAGCGCCGACCTGGACGCCATGCGCCCGAGCGTGCTGCCCAACCTCGTCGAGGCCGCCGGCCGCAACGCCGACCGGGGCTTCACCTCGGTCGCACTGTTCGAGGTCGGCCCGCAATATCTGGGCGATGCGCCCGAGGACCAGTCGACGGTCGCGGGCGGCGTGCGCTCCGGCGTGGGCCACCAGCGGCACTGGTCCGACGCGACCGGCCCGGTCACCGTGTTCGACGCCAAGGCCGATGCCCTTTCGCTGCTCGAAGCGCTGGGCGCGGCGACCGCCAATTTGCGCATCGACGCCGACGCGCCCGCCTGGTATCACCCGGGCCGCAGCGGCCGGCTGATGCTGGGACCGAAGAACTGCCTCGCCCAGTTCGGCGAACTGCACCCCAAGGTGCTGAAGGCGCTCGACGTCAAAGGCCCGGTGGTCGCGTTCGAGGTGTTCGTCGACAACATCCCGGTGAAGGAGCGCAAGCGCACCTCCAAGCCCGCGCTGGTCGCCTCGCCGTTCCAGGCGGTGGAGCGCGACTTCGCCTTCGTCGTCGGCCAGGCCGTCACCGCCCATGAGGTGATGAACGCCGCCAGCGGTGCGGACAAGCAGCTGATCGAGAGCGTCTCGCTGTTCGACGTCTATGAAGGCCCTGGCGTCGGCGACGGCAACAAGTCGCTCGCCATCGCCGTACGCCTGCAACCCACCGACCGCACGCTGACCGACGCCGATATCGACGCGGTGTCGAAGAAGATCGTCGCCGCCGTCGAGAAGGCTACGGGCGGCAAGCTGCGGGGGTAATCATTTCCGTCATCCCGGCGCGTAAACACCCTGTGAATCCGCCGCTTGGCAGCAACCTTTACCCCGTGTAAAACCCGCCACCATGACCACTGACCCGTCGCTTATCCGCAACTTCGCCATCATCGCCCATATCGACCACGGCAAGTCCACGTTATCGGATCGCCTGATCCAGACGTGTGGCGGCCTGACCGCGCGCGAGATGACGGAACAGGTGCTCGACAGCATGGACATCGAGCGCGAGCGCGGCATCACCATCAAGGCGCAGACCGTGCGCCTGAACTACACGGCCAGGGACGGCAAGACCTACGTCTACAATCTGATGGACACTCCCGGCCACGTCGACTTCGCCTACGAGGTCAGCCGGTCGCTGGCCGCGTGCGAGGGCTCGGTGCTGGTGGTCGACGCGTCGCAGGGCGTGGAAGCGCAGACGCTGGCCAATGTCTACAAGGCGATCGAGAACGACCACGAGATCATCCCCGTCCTGAACAAGATCGACCTGCCGGCCGCCGAGCCCGAGCGGGTGCGCGAGCAGATCGAAGACGTCATCGGCCTGGACGCGTCCGACGCCATCGCCACCTCGGCCAAGACCGGCGCCGGCATCGACGAGCTGCTGGAGGCCATCCACAGCCGCCTGCCGCCGCCCAAGGGCGACCGCGACGCACCGCTCAAGGTCATGCTGGTCGACAGCTGGTACGACCCCTATCTGGGCGTCATGATCCTGGTCCGCGTCGTCGATGGCGTGCTGAAGCGCGGCCAGCAGATTCGCATGATGGCGGCCAAGACCACGCATACGGTCGAGCGGGTCGGCGTGTTCACGCCCAAGCCCGAATCCATCGACGAGCTGGGCCCCGGCGAGATGGGCTTCATCAACGCCGCCATCAAGGAAGTGGCCGAGACCAACGTCGGCGACACCATCACCGAGGAAAAGCGCCAGGCCGCCGAGGCGCTGCCCGGCTTCAAGCCGAGCCAGCCGGTGGTGTTCTGCGGCCTGTTCCCGACCGACGCCGGCGAGTTCGAGGAGCTGCGCACCAGCCTGGCCAAGCTGCGCCTCAACGATGCCAGCTTCGAGTACGAGATGGAGACCTCGGCCGCGCTGGGCTTCGGCTTCCGCTGCGGCTTCCTGGGCCTGCTGCACCTGGAGATAATCCAGGAACGGCTGGAGCGCGAGTTCAACCTGGACCTGATCACCACCGCGCCCAGCGTCGTCTACCGCATGCACATGACCGACGGCACCATGATCGAGCTGCACAACCCGGCCGACATGCCCGATCCGGTGAAGATCGACCGTAACGAGGAGCCGTGGATCAAGGCCTCGATCATCGTCCCCGACGAGTATCTCGGCGCGATCCTGAAGCTGTGCGAGGATCGCCGCGGGTCGCAGATCGAGCTGACCTATGCCGGCGCCCGCGCCATGGCGGTCTACCGCCTGCCGCTGAACGAGGTGGTGTTCGACTTCTACGACCGGCTGAAGTCGGTCTCGCGCGGCTATGCCAGCTTCGACTACAGCCTGGACGGCTACGAGGAAGGCGACCTGGTGAAGATGTCGGTGCTGGTCAACGGCGAACCGGTCGACGCCCTGTCCATGATCGTCCACCGCGGCAAGGCCGAAAACCGTGGCCGCGGCATGTGCGAGAAGCTGAAGGACCTGATCCCCAGGCAGCTGTTCAAGATCCCGATCCAGGCGGCCATCGGCGGCCGGGTCGTCGCGCGCGAGACCATCAGCGCCATGCGCAAGGACGTGACCGCCAAGTGCTATGGCGGCGACGTCACCCGCAAGAAG
>JBKJNE010000246.1:0-4435 GCA_046596015.1 Alphaproteobacteria bacterium | reverse complement strand
AAGCACTGCTGGTCAGCTCCGTGTCGATCGTCGAAGCGCGCATCGTGATGCACGCCCGCAAAGGGCAGCAGGGAACCATCCGCCTGAACGACCTCCTGCGCATCTATCGCTTCGACGTCCGGGCGCCGGGCCTCGTGGAGGCCGACCTTGCGAATGAAGCGTTCGTCAAATACGGCAAGGGCAGCGGTCATCCCGCGCAACTTAATCTTGGCGACCTGTTCAGCTATGCACTGGCGAAAAGCGTCGATGCGCCACTGCTCTACAAGGGCAACGACTTCTCCCGGACCGATGTGGTTTCCGCCCGCTAACCCAGTTCGAACGACGTGATCCCGAACACTTCGCCCAGCGGCAGCAGCGGCTTGGGGCCCAGATACATGCGGGCGGTCTCGAAGGATGGCGTTAGCCCCTTCTTCTCCGCCAGCACGACGGCCGGCTTGTTGGGCTCGGGCACGTCGAGGAACACCGGGCCGGCCGCGTCGCGGCACGCGGCATCGAACAGCCGCTCGGCGATCTCGGGCGAGACCGCGAACAGCGGGCCGATCTTGGTGCCTTCGCGGCATGGGCGGGTGACCGCGTAGCCGTCGAGCCGGGCGCCCTGGAAGCAGCCCAGCGCGCGGTGCCCCTCGGCGTTCAGCCAGGCGTCGAGGAAGGCGGGACGGGCGTAGCCGAAGCAGGCCAGGTCCATGGCGTCGAGATGGGCCCGGTCGTCGACGGTAAGCGGGCGGATGGACGGGTCGGCCGAAACTGCGGCAGGCCGGCCGCCGAAGCGGATGTTGCGGTGCTCCAGGATGAAGCCCGACTTGGCGTAGTTGTGCTGCTGGGCGACGACGCCGTCGAGGCCGACGGTCCTGACCTTCTCGAGCTTGGCCATGCCGGCATTCCATGTCCTGAGGCCATAGCCCTGGCCGCGCCGCTCGGGCACGCACAGGTAAAAACCCAGGAAGCCGAACGAACTGCCATAGGACACGGCCGAGATGCCGGTGACCGGCTCGCCGTCCAGTAGCCCGATCAGGAAGCCGTTCGGGTCGGCGGCATGGAAGCAGTCGGCGTCGCGCGGCCCGGGGTTCCAGCCCTCCTTCGCCGCCCAGCCGACCAGGATGTCGAGTTCGGGCCTCTTCGCGGTTCGGACGATGAAGGGGTGATCCGTCATGGCACTCTCATGATGCCGGCAGCTTGACGTAACGCAGCACGTCCTCGATGGTCACCGTCGAGCCGGCCGCCTTGCTGGCGGCCTGCACCTCGGGATCGAGCATGGGCGCGGTGTCGAAATAGTCGGCGGCATAGGTCATCCAGCCGCCGGCGAAGCGGCGCACGCTGGCGCCGCGGGTCATGGGGATTTCCCGCCCGTCGGGCAGCGGCGCCACCTGCTGCCATTCCTGGAACGACACGCCGTCGGAGAGCAGCGCGGTGCCGACCGGCACATAGGTGGCCTTGCCGACCTTGCCCATGATGTCGGTCAGCCATTGCCGGATCACGGCCTGGCCGCGGAAATGGCCGAAGATCGGGTCCACGTAGAGGGACTCGGTCGGGTGCATCAGGTCGCAGATGATGTCGAAGTCCCGCTCGGTCGAGCGGTCGTTCATGATCGCGTGCATGTCGCGGATCGACAGGCCGCTGGGCTCGGCGACCGTGGTGGCGACGTCCCAGCCGCCGGCGGCGCGCACGGCGCGGCGGCCCGCCAGCCACGCCCTGGCGGCCTCGGACAGCGGTTGCACGGGCCGGTCGTCCCGGACCTCGGGGCCGCCCTTCGGCCCGGCCGGCAGGTGACGGCCGGATTTGGCGGCGGCGCGGCGCAACGGGCCGGTGTCGTAATAGTCGGCGGCGTAATCGATCCACCGCCCGCTCATGCGGCGGATGCTGATGCCTTTGAGCGGCACGTCGCCGCGCGCCTCCCATTCCGTCATCGACACGGATCCGTGGGTATCGCTGAACAGGTGGGGCGCGAAGACCGCGGCCCGGTCCGCGGCGTGCGCGAGCACGAGACGCGCTTGATCCGGGCCTTCGCGGGTTCCGTGCAGCGCGTCGAAAAAGACGCCGTGTTCCGCCTGGATGAAATCGGCCATCGCCGCGGGGGCGGCGGCGTGGATGTCGGCATGGGTCGGGCCAGGCAGCGTGCTCATGGCTCAGCCCAGATCGATGACGTCCGGCCCGGGCGTCTTCTCGAACAGCTTCGCCTCCAGGCCAGCGCGGCGCTCCAGCGCGGCGCGCTGGTTGACATAGCCCTTCTCGGTGATCTCGTGGTGCTCCATGGACGGCGGCTCCTCCATCAGCAGCGCCCGCTGGATGCGGGTGGACGAGCCTGGCCTGGCCCTGTTGTGCGCCTTCAACCCATCGCGGATGTGCTCGATCACCTTCGGATGGCGGATCAGCTCGGCGACCGGCACGCCGTCGCCGACGCCGGCGATCCTGCGGCAGGCGGCGACATTGGGCCACAGCAGGCTGCCGACGAAATCCTTGTCGTGGCCGGCGATCAGATTGTCGGCCACGGCGGGCGCGCAGGCGTCGTTCACCTGGACGCGCAGGGTGCCCACCGACACGAAGGTGCCCGAGGTCAGCTTGAAGTCCTCGACCACGCGGCCGTTGAAGCGCAAGCCCTGGTTGATGTCGTGTTCATCCACGAGCGCGAGCGCGTCGCCGATCTTGTAGAAGCCCTCCTCGTCGAACGCCTCGGCGGTCTTTTCGGGCTGGCGGTAATAGCCGGTGAAGATGTTCGGGCCTTTCACCCGCACCTCCAGCTTGTCGCCGTTGGGCACCAGCTTGAGCGTGGTGCCGGGCATGGGCAGGCCCACATTGCCGGTGCCCTCGATCGGCCAGTGCAGGGTCGACGACACCGGGCCGGTCTCGGTCGAGCCCCAGCCGGTGCGGAACAGCAGCCGCTGGCCGGTCTCGCGCACCGCCAGGTCCTGGTAGCGCTGCCAGATCTCGTGCGGCAGGCTGGCGCCGCCATAGCCCAGTTTGCGCACGCTGGCGAAGAAGTGGCGGGCGAGCGCCTTGTCCTCCTCCAGCGCGTGCACCACCAGCGCGTGGCCGGCGGCCACCGACAGATATTCGGTCGCCGCGATCTCGCGCAAATTCTCCACGGTGCGGCCGAGGAACTCGGGCAGCGGCTTGCCGTCATCGATGTAGAACGAGCCGCCCTGGCTCAGCACGCCGTTGAAATTGGAGTTGCCGCCATAGCAGTGGTTCCATGGCAGCCAGTCAACCAGCACCGGCACGTAGTCTGGATCGCGCGGGAAGATGATCTCGCCCGCCTTCTGGTTCGAGCACATCATCCGCTGGGTCTGCGCCACGCCCTTGGGCATGCCGGTCGAGCCCGAGGTGAACAGGTACTTGCCGACAGTATCGGGACCCGTCTTGTCGTAGGCCGCTTTCACGGCGGCGGTCGGGGTCGTCGCCGTCAGGTCGCTGAACGGCGTCGCCTTGAAGCCGCGCGGCGGATCCTCGTGGACCACCAGCTCGACGCCGTCCAGGTTGAGCGACGCCAGCGCGCCCTCGAACGGCGTGCCCTGGTCGACGAAGATCAGCTTGGGCTCGATCAGGTTGAACACGTGGTGCAGCTTCGAGTGCGCGCCCGGCATGGTCGAATAGGCGGTGGCGACCGGCGAGGCGGGAATGCCCACCTGCATGGCGGCCATCACCAATAGTGCCTGGTTGATCGAGTTGCCGGACAGGATCATCACCGGCTTCGAAGCGTCGAGACCGCGGTCGAGCAGCGCCTGCGAGATGGCATTCACCTTCCTCAGGCCCTCGCCATAGGTGATGCTTTCCCAGCTCCGGTCCCTGGCCCGCTGGGCGATCCACAGCCGGTCCGGCGCCTTCGCCGCCCATCTGTGCAGGAACGCCAGCACGTTGGGTTCGTAGTCGCCCAGCTCCAGCAGGGTGTCGACAACGATGCTGCCGTCGGCGCGCCGCGTCATCGTGCCCTGCGGCCGCGCATGCGGGATCGGCAGGAACGGGGCGAGGTTGGTCTTCTGGTCCATGCGTGGCCTCAGCGTCCTTTGAACTTTATCGTCCGGTGAATTGGGGCGGCCGCTTCTCGAGGAAGCTGGCGACGCCCTCCTTGTGGTCCTCGGTCTGGAACAGGATGCCCAGGATGTGGGCTATCCAGCTGCCGATCTCGCGGTGATCGCCATAGGTGGTCTTGCGCAGCCCTTCCTTCAGGTGCTGCACGGCGAGCGGCGGGTTGGCGGCGATCTTGGCCGCCAACGCGTAGGCCGCCGGCATCAGTTCGGCGTGCGGCACGGTCCTGAGCACCAGGCCGATGCGCTCGGCCTCGGCCGCGTCGATGACGTCGCCGGTGCACAGCAGCTCGGCGGCCTTCTGCACGCCGACGATCAGCGGCAGCCGTGTCAGGCCGCCCAGATCGGTGATCAGGCCGCGCTTGACGAACAGCTCGGCGAATCTGGCCTTGTCGGAGGCGATGCGGATGTCGGCC
>JBKJNE010000238.1:0-16023 GCA_046596015.1 Alphaproteobacteria bacterium | reverse complement strand
CCGCAGATCCCGGAGCTGACCGACCTCGCGCGCGCGTTCCCCGACATCCCGGTGATCTTCGACCACTTCGGCGGCCCGCTGGGCATCGGACCCTATGAGGGCAAGCGCGACGAGATATTCCGGCAGTGGAAGAAGGACGTGGCCGAGCTGGCCAGATGCCCCAACGTCAACGCCAAGCTGGGCGGCATCAACATGGCGGTGAACGGCTTCGGCTGGCACAAGAACGAGACGCCGCCGACCTCGGCCGAGCTGACCGCGGCGACCCGCGACTGGTACCTGCACATGATCGACATGTTCGGGCCGGAGCGTTGCATGTTCGAGAGCAACTTCCCGGTCGACAAGCTGTCGGTGTCCTACTGCGTGCTGTGGAACTCGTTCAAGCAGATCGCCGCCGGCTTCAGCGCGGCCGAGAAGACCGCGCTGTTCTCGGGCACCGCGAGCCGGGTCTACCGGCTGCCTTCATTCGCCTGACGCAAGCTTTTCGACAAATACGCCACTTCGCACTTGCAATATAACAAATCATTGTTATGTTGCAGTGCACAAAACAGCAGCCCCGGCGGTTTTGGAACCTTTTCATCACTGAGCATCGGGGTCGATCCCGCCGCAAGGCGATAACGAGAGGAACTGAAGATGGCAAAGAACACCAGCGGCCCGGCGAACCCCTTCGCCGATTGGTACGAGAACATCCAGAAGATGGTCGGCGGCGGCAGCTTCCCGGCCGTGGACATGAAGTCGCTGACCGAAGCCGGTCAGGGCAACATGAAGGCCATGGGCGACGTCGCAAAGATCGCGGCGACCGCGCTGCAGGACATCGTCAAGCAGCAGCAGGCGATCGCCACCCAGGCCGTGTCCGAGTGGCAGGAGACCGCCGGCAAGCTCGCCAAGGGCGACGCCCAGACCGTGCTGACCGGCTCGCTCGAGACCTTCCGTTCGAAGGCCGAGGAAGCCGCCAAGAATTTCGGCGACCTGTCGGAAATCGCCCGCAAGGCGCAGACCGACATCTGGGGCATCCTGACCGCTCAGTTCGAAAAGAACATCGGCAAGAAGTAATCCCCCTCACTTTCCGGGATTGAACGGCGCTGGCCTCACGGCCGGCGCCGTTTTCCGTTGTACTCATCCACACAGTCGCGCACGCCTTTACCTGCGCACGTGAATTGCGTCGCGTCCGCTTATCCGTGACAATGCCTCCCGACTAATTGGGGAGATACGGGATGAGCTGGGAAGCCGACGTCGCGGAGCTGCGCCGCCGCAGAGAAATGTCGCTGAAGATGGGCGGCGAGGACAAGGTCCTCAAGCAGACCTCGCGGGGCAAGCTGACGGTGCGCGACCGCATAGCCCGGCTGGTCGATCCGGGCTCGTTCCGGGAAGTGGGCGGTCTCGCCGGCAAGGGCAGCTATGACGAGAACGGCAACCTGATCGAGGTCATGCCGGCCAACACGGTGATGGGCCGCGGCAAGGTCGAGGGCCGCACCATCATGGTGCAGGGCGACGACTTCACCGTGCGCGGCGGCGCCTCGGACGCGGCCATCGCCGGCAAGCAGGCCTATGCCGAGCAGATGGCGCTGGAGCTTCGCATTCCGCTCGTTCGGCTGATCGACGGCACCGGCGGCGGCGGCTCGGTCAAGACGCTGGAGAAGGACGGGCGCACCTACCTGCCGCGCAATCCGGGCTGGGACTACGTGGTCGCCAACATGGGCATGGTGCCGGTCGTCGCGCTCGGCCTCGGGCCGGTGGCCGGCCTGGGCGCCGCGCGCCTCGTCACCAGCCACTATTCGGTGATGGTCAAGGAGATGAGCCAGGTGTTCGTCGCCGGCCCGCCCGTCGCCAAGCATGTGGGCGAGGACGTCACCAAGGAGGAGCTGGGCGGAAGCTGGATGCACACCCGCAACGGCTCGGTCGACGACGAGGTGGCGACCGAGGACGAGGCCATCGCCAACGCCCGGCGGTTCCTGTCCTACCTGCCGCCCAGCATCCATGAACTGCCGCCGCGCGGCCCCGTCACCGACGATCCGGACCGGCGCGAGGAGTCGCTGCTGTCCATCGTCCCGAAGGACCGGCGCAAGGTCTACAAGATGCGCAAGATCGTCGAGTCCGTGGTTGACGCGGGCTCGTTCATGGAGATCGGCAAGTACAACGGCAGGCCGCTGATCACCGGCCTCGCCCGGCTGGACGGCTGGCCCGTGGCGGTGCTGGCGAGCGATCCATACTTCTATGGCGGCGGCTGGACGGCCGACGCCTCGCACAAGGCGATCCGCTTCGTCGACATGGCCGAGACCTTCCACCTGCCAGTGGTGCATTTCGTCGACAATCCGGGCTTCGCGGTGGGCGTGGCGCATGAGCAGGCGGCCACCATCCGCCACGGCTCGCGGGCGCTCGCCGCGGTCTACCAGGCGACCGTGCCGTGGTGCTCGGTGGTGATCCGCAAGGCGTTCGGCGTGGCCGGCTCGGCCCACACCAACCACGAGCGGCTGCGCTACCGCTACGCCTGGCCGTCGGGCGACTGGGGCTCGCTGCCCATCGAGGGCGGCATCGAGGCGGCCTATACCCAGGAGCTGCGCGATGCCGAGGATCCGGCCGCCATGCTGGCCGACATCCTGGAGCGCCTGAACCGGGTGCGCTCGCCGTTCCGCACGGCGGAAGCCTTCCTGATCGAGGACATCATCGACCCGCGCGACACCCGCCCGCTGCTGTGCGAGTTCGCCAACCTGGCCGCGCCGCTGCGCACGCCGGGCAAGACGCTGTTCCACATGCGGCCGTAAGGATTTGAGGGGCGTTCTATCCGCCGCTCAGTACAGGAACATCGGCTTGCCCTGGACCTGGCGGATCACCGGGCGGTACTGGTCGGTGTCGTAGAGTTCGGGCACATCGACGCGCTTCTTGCCCTGGACGCAGGTATCGACCGGCACGGTGGTGTAGTTGCCGTCGCGGATCGCCATCATCAGGCCGCTCTTGCCCTGGGCGAGTTGCTGGATCGCGCCCGCGCCATAGGCCGAGGCTACCATCCGGTCGAGCGCGTCGGGCGCGCCGGCGCGCATCAGGTAGGCCAGCGACTGGTTGACGATGCCCTGGCCGGTGATCCGCTTTAGCTCCTCTCACAGGATGTCGCCGATACCTCCGAGCTTGCGATGGCCATAGGCGTCGGCCTCGCCGGTCTCGACGGTCTCGCCGCCTTTCATGACGGCGCCTTCCGAGATGACGACCATGGCGTAGGACGCCGGATTGTCGGTCTTGTCGCGCATCACCAGTTCGGCGAGCTTCTCGACGTCGAACGGCACCTCGCTGATCAGCACCCTGTCGGCGGCGGCCAGGTAACCCGAGATCAGCGCCGTCTCGCCGCTGTTGCGGCCGAACAGTTCGACCACGGCGATGCGTTCGTGGCTGCCGGTGGGCGTGCGCAGCGCGTCGATGGCCTCGACGCTGCGGCTGACCGCGGTGCCGAAGCCGATGCAGTAGTCGGTGCCGAAAACGTCGTTGTCCATGGTCTTGGGGCAGGCCATGACCTTGAAGCCTTCCTTGTGAAGGCGGGCGGCGTAGGACAGGGTGTCGTCGCCGCCGATGGCGACGAGGGCGCCGATGCCCAGCTTCTCCAGCACCTCGAGCACATGGTCGGTGCAGTCGATGCGGGCGTTCTTGTCGACGGCGTAGGGCGCCTCAAGGAACGGCGGCAGATCCTTCAGCGCCACCCGCCCGGGATTGGTGCGCGAAGTGTGCAGGATGGTGCCGCCAGTGCGGTCGATGCCGCGCACCCGGCCCCGGTCCAGGATCAGGGTGTGCATGGCGATGGATTCCTGGTCGTCCGGATCGATGTTCAGCGGACCGGCCCAGCCACGCCGGAAGCCGATGGTTTCCCAGCCCAGTTCCGCCGCGCTGG
Source organism: Alphaproteobacteria bacterium (assembly GCA_046596015.1). Classification (GTDB taxonomy): domain Bacteria; phylum Pseudomonadota; class Alphaproteobacteria; order SMXS01; family SMXS01; genus RI-34. The sequence continues at coordinate 12,152 of JBKJNE010000238.1, read as the reverse complement.
CGGCCACCGCCTTGATGCACGGATTAAGCCCGGGCACATCGCCGCCGCCCGTCAGAATGCCGATGCGCATGCGCGGTCTCCTTCGCCGGTAAGTCCCTGCGGCATCATACATGGCCCATCACGGCTGCCTACAGGAAGCATGAGGGCGGGCCGCTAGCTCCCGCGGCGCGGAGCGCGCTCACCAGGCGGGCATGCCGGGGGCGAGCGGGATGACCGTGGCGACCTGACCCGGCATGAAGAAGATGCTGTTGTAGTGCAGCACCAGCGCCAGCGGATCGTGCATGACCGAGACGGAGTTCCGGCCGCAGCAGTCGTTGAGATGGCGGATCAGCCATTCGCGGCGGTCGTACATGGACGTGTCGGCCAGCGGGAGCTGGTAGCCGAGCGGCAGGTCCCAGTTGCCGATGGAATAGGCGCTGCGCGCCACCGGCGACGGATCGGACGGATCCTCGGCGCTCTGCAGCGGCTCGACGTTGATGGCATGGAACGAGTTGACGTTCTCGAACGAGTTGATCGGACCCCAGGGGCGGAACCGGCTGCGCGGATAGACCACGAACTCGCCGCTCTCGGGCCGCTCGCCCTTGGCGAACTGGGAAACATGGACCACGCTGACCTTGTCGCCGAGTTCCATGCCGGCCAGATCGCCCCTGGCCAGGGCGACCACGTAGGCGTTGTCCCCGGCGGGCTCGTCCGGCGCGGCATCCGGATTGAACAGCGGGCCGCCGTCGTAGCGCGGCTCGTCGGGAATGTCCTGCAGCGGGCCGTCGCCGGGCAACGGGCCGGTCGCCAGCTTCGGCGGCGCGCCGGTCTCGGGCAGCGGGTGGTCGAACAGCGTGCCCCTGGAACGGCTGCGCGCCAGCGGCGCCATGGAAATGCCGTCGGCCAGCTCGGCGCCCATCAGCGCCCCTTCCGGGCCGACGATCGACCGGGCATGGGCGCGGCTGACCCGCTTCATGAACACGGTGCGGGCGCCGACGCCGCCCCTGTCGGGCGTCGCCACGGCGGGCCTGTCGATGGCGTTTTCAACGATGCTCAGGTCGCTGCCGCGCTGGACGGCATCAGGACGGTTGCGGATCGTGGGATCGCCAGCCTCCATGCGCGGCGCGGACACGGCGTCGCCCTCAACCCAGCGGCGGAAGGAGGGCGAGACGTGCTCGGCCCACTGGACGCCGGGTGCCGGCTGGCCCGTGACTCCGGAAGGTGGCGGGGTCATGGCGGGCGGCGCACCGTCGCGGTCGTCATCCGCCTCGCCCAGCGGCGCGGCGTCGCCGGTGACCGGTTCGACGGACCTCTCCGAGTTGAACGGCTGGGCATTCGCGGCGGTGGCGAGGAGGCCCGCCACCATCGCCGCGACCATTCCCGAACCCAACCGCCATGCTCTCACCGTTGTTCCCCTTGGCTTGCCAACGGCCGCATCCGGCGCCTCACTTCAGCAGGGCGGTATCTTCCAGAATCTGGATGACCACGCGGCGGTTGAGCGGCTCGGCGGTGTTGTCGCCGGTCTTCACGGCGGGCTGGCTTTCGCCGTACCACACCAGCGAGATGCGGTTCTTCGGAATGCCTTCCCTGACCAGTGCCTCCTGGACGACCACGGCACGGCGCCGCGACAGATCCAGGTTGTAGACCTCGCCGCCCTGGGTATCCGCATGGCCTTCGAGCAGAAGGTTCGCGGCCTGGCCGGCCTTGGCGGCGGCAGCGGCGTCAGTGATCGTGTTCTGCGCTTCCGGCGTCAGCTGCGCGCTGGCGGTGGCGAAATAAACCGTGAAGGTGCTGGCCTTGGCCGGGGCCGGGGCTTCCGGCGGCGGCGGCGGTTCGGTCGGCGCGACGGCCACCGGAACGCCGGCCACGGACGGGCACGGGTTGACGCCCTCGAAATTGACCAGCGGCCGCTCGTCGATGCCCGCCACCGAGCCGACCAGCTGCAGCACGCCCAGCTCCAGGGTGGTGCGGACGCCGAGCTGCAGCGGCTCCTGGCTCTTCATGCCGGCATTCACGTCGACCAGCGTGTTCTTGAAGAACTCGAACACGTTCACGGCGACTTCGTAGCCGGTGATCTGCTTCTGCAGGCTGACGGTCTTCAGCACTTCCAGCGACGAGGTATCGACGATACGGAGGTCGACGGCGACGTTGACGGTGAACACGCGGCCCTTGGCGCCGATACCGTCGACGGTGGCTTCCAGGCCGCCCGAGTGCACGTTGTAGTTCAGCTCGGTGATGCCGCCGACGATGAAGTAGTCGGACTCGATGACCGTGCCGCCATAATAGGGCTTCCACGGAACCTTCTGCGAACCGCCGGTCTTGCCGCGGACTTCATGCACCGAACCGTCGCCCAGATAGCGCCGGTCCAGGTAGCGCAACTCCAGTTCGGTGACCTGCGTGTCGAAACGCTCCTGCAGCCGTACAGCGTCGCCCAGCTTGCCGAGCGCCGACATCACCATGAGCGAGCCGCCCTGGGTGATCGGATTGCCGCCTTCCGATTCGCTGAACTTGCCGGTGTAATCCTTCACGGTGCCTACCGCGACTCGGATCCTGTTGCGGCCGCTCTCGCGGATCTTCTGGGCCATGCACTGGAACGTGCCCTCAAGCGGGGTCGTATTGTCGGTGACCGGTGGACCCTGAACGGTAGGCGCTTCGTCCGGGTTGCGCTTGTAGTGATCGACCGACGCCATGCACCCGGTCAGCGAGAATATCGCTGCGTAGGTGACTATTTTTCTGCACCAAGTAAAGCCGGTAGTCACGATAGTCCCCCTCTTGCCCTCGTTCCTCGGCTAGCCATTGGCCAGCCTGAACTGACCGCTTAGTTCAACGGTGCGCTGGCCGACTCATTGAAACCGCAGGCCTCGCTGTTGTCCACCGACGCGGTCTGCGGGCTATCCTGATTGCCCTGATCCGAATTCAGCGCAACGTCGGACGTCCCCCCGGACGAATTCATGCCGTCGACGCTGCCCGAAATGCTGGAATTGTCCACCGCCGCGGTCTGCGGGCTGCCCGTGTTGCCTTGCGACGTGTTGCTCAACTGCCCGGCCTGACCCACGGCCGACGACTGCCCGGTCGAGCTGCTGTTGGCCGAATTGCCGTTACCGTTGCCGGGAGACGATCCGCTGGTGGCCGTGCTGCTGATATTGCCGGTCGCGTCGGCACCGATATTGCCCGGCATGTCGATCACCGGCGACGAGGCGCTGCTGCTCACGCCGTTCGACGCCGTATTGCCGATCGCCGACGCCGTCAGGTTGCAGTTGATCTGATCGCCGGCAATGTTGGTCGTGAAGGTATTGTTGATGTTCGTGTCGAACCCATCGTAATAGCCGCCCTTCTTCTTCTCGCGAAGGTCGGCCATCGAAGCCTTGGCGATCTTGTCGTTCGCCGTATCGAACTGCCACGGCCGATTCTCCAGGAACCCGTTACCGAAGGCGGCCGATGCGCCTACGACGACGGTAACCACCGAACACACGGCGGCCGTCATCAACTTGTTGGCACGCGTCATGGAACCCCCCTCCAAAACCCCCACGGCTTCGCTAGCGTCGTAAGGCATATCATCGCGTGCTTCGAGCGGCAATGGAATTTTTCATGTCAGCGCCCCCACTGCCAACACCTAAGAGGAGAATATCGCTGCGTTTTTTTGAAACCGGCGCCCTGCCCACGGGGCGCGGCGGATGGCCGGCGGCGGGGCAGGGCCAGTGGTTACGGGATCACAATAATAGGACGGGCCCTGCCAATGGCTGAGAATCCAAATCCGGCCGACCGGAAGCATCTCACGCATGGCATCGCGCCTCCCATCCCGCGCCCTTTGCCATCGCCAAAGCCTTCCGGTTGATTTATTGCCTGGCCGATCGCACATACAGGTCAACGGTTTGAGGAATCGCATGGGCATGCGGGCATTGCTGAAGGGGATGCTGGGCGCGATGATTCTGGCGCTGTGCGCCGGGAGCGCATGGGCCAACCAGACTGGCACCGCGAACGTCATCGACGGCGAAACGCTCGAGATGCAAGGCCAGCTTGTAAAGCTATTCGGCATCGACGCGCTCGAGGCCGATCAGATCTGCCTGAACGGGAATCGTCCATGGCCCTGCGGCGAGGAATCGGGCCGGTCGCTGTCGGCGCTGATCGGCGGCCAGCCTGTCCGCTGCCAGACGATTCGCAATGTGAGCGGTTACGTTCTCGCCACTTGCGACCTGAACGGCGACGACCTCGCCGCATGGATAGTGGCCAACGGCTGGGCCTTCGCCGACCGGTCCGCAAGCGGCGACTACGTACCCCATGAGGAAACCGCCCAGAGCGCCCATGAAGGCGTCTGGAGCGGCGAGTATGTCGCTCCGTGGGACTGGCGCGAGGGCAAGCGCCTGAAGCTGCCGGAAACGCCGCAGACCGAGGAGCAGGACGACGGCCTGCCCGACTATGGTCCGCTCAACATGGCGCCCTGATCACACGACACGGTTGAGCAACGTCTCGCCGCCGCGCAACCGACGGCAGTTCTCCATGGCGGTGTGGATGCTGCGGTCGAGCGTCTCGGGCGTCAGCCAGGCCACATGCGGCGTCACGATCACATTGTCCAAGGCAAACAACGGGTTGCCGGCGGGCGCCGGCTCGTCGGCGAACACGTCAAGTCCCGCGGCGCGAATCCGTCCGGACCGGAGCGCCTCGACCAGCGCCGGCTCGTCGATCAGGCCGCCACGCGCCGTGTTCACCAGCACCGCACCCGGCTTCATCCGCGCGATGCTGGCGGCATCGATCAGGCGCGCGGTGTCGGCGGTCAACGGCACGTGCAGCGAAACCACGTCCGACCGGGCGAGCAGCTCGCCGAGCGGAAGCCAGCCGCCGCCGCCCGCCGTGCGCGAGGTGTGTACGACCCGCGCGCCCAGCGCCCGGAGCACCGGCGCCAGCAATCTGGGGATGGCGCCGTAGCCTACCAGCCCGACCGTGCGGCCGCCCAGTTCGCCCACCCGGTCGAAGGCGTCGGCGTCCATGCGCCAGCCCATGCCCTCGCGGGTCCGGCGGTCGAGCGTCACGGCGCGCCGAAGCGCCGCCAGCATCAGCAGCAACGCGGCCTCGGCCACCGCTTGGCTGTTGCTGCCCGGCATGTTGCAGACCGCGGCACCATGGGCGCGGGCGGCGTCGAGGTCGATGGTGTTGACGCCGACGCCGATCTTCTGGATCAGCCGCAGCCGGGGCGCGGCGGCGATCACCGCCGCGGTCACCGGCTCGAGCACGTGCAGCAGCGCGTCGGTGTCTTCCATCTCGCGGGCAAACGCGGGGCGGTCGTCCTCGGCGACGATGGCGAGCGACAGCCAGTCCGGCCGCGCCGCCTCGAGCTGGGCTCGGAACCCGGTGCTGGCACGGTATTGCAGGACAGCCTTCACGCCGGCCTTGACCAGGCGCGCCCCGCCCAGTCCTGGACGCCCGGACCGTCGGGCATCGGCACTTCCTCGATGCGCTCCGCTACGTCGTCATATTCCAGCCGCAGCGCCCGGCACATGGTGGCGTGCAGGTTGTAGCCGCAGACGTGGTAGGTCAGTTCCAGGATGTCCTCGTCGCTCATCAGCGCCTGGAGCGCCTCGAACACGCCGTCGGGCGTCCGGCCCCGGTCGTAGACCAGGCAGTCGGTGTAGGCCAGCACGGCCCGTTCCAGCGGCGTCCACACGTCGGCCACCGCCCAGTGGGGAATCGCCGCGATCTTTTTCTCGGCAAGACCGTTCTTGCGGCCCGCCTTGCAGTGCTGCGAGAACACGAACTGGCTGCCGGTGGCGAATCCCGCGCGAAGGATGCCGATCTCGCGAATCGCCGGGTCCAGCTTGCTGATGGAGCTGTCGGCGAACATGCCGAACATGGCGAAATGCGCGGTGGCGTGGCTGAAGATGGCCGGACGCAGCGCGAACACGGTCCACCAGTTGCCCGGCGTGCCCGTGGCCGTGCCGGGCTCGGCGACCGGATCGCGGCCGGGGAACAGGGCGTCATAGTATTTCAGCACTTCGGGCGCGGCCTCGGCGCGCGGCACCTGGCGAAGTCTCGGCATGGTCGATCTCCCCACAGCATCAAAGCGCGCAGGATAGGACGAAACGCCCCGGTTAAGCACCCCGCGGCAAGGTGTCCCTTGGCAATCTGACAATCTAGAATTGCGAGAACTGCTACTCCGCTACTCCGCCGGTTCCCTGGCCTTCGGCTTCATCGCCATGTAGCGGGCGCGGTCGGCCTCGGTCGCCGGTTCGTGGCGGACGTCGCCCGGCGCACCCATGGCCCGCGTCCACGACGCGAACTCCAGCATCATGCCGTCCGGGTCGAGGAAGTAGATCGACCGGACGAAGGTGGACGGCGTCAGCTGCATGCTGGCCTGGGTCTCCGACTCGTCGTGGTTGACGACCGGCGTCACCTGGATACCCGCCGCCTCCAGCTTCTTCTGGTATTCGTCGATCCTCTCACCCGGCACGTTGAACGCCAGGTGGTTCATCGACGCATGCGCCGAGGTGATCGGGCCATGGCCGATCAGGTGGGCCGGATGGGTGATGCCCGGCGCGCTGTCCGGCGCGTCGGGAAACCAGAAGAACGCCAGCGCGTCGCCGTTGCCGATGTCGAAGAAGAAATGCTGGCCCGCGCCATAGGGCAGGTCGAGGGTCTTGATCAGCGGCATGCCCAGCACGCCCGAATAGAACTCGACCGTGCGCTTCATGTCCTTGCACACCAGCGCCAGGTGGTTGATGCCCATGATCTCGAACTTGTCGTTCTTCGGCGCCGTCATTCCCCGCCTCCGTCCGCTGAAAACTTGGGCATCGTATCGTTCTTCCGGAAAAATGGAAACGGGACGGGCGGGAAGCGGCCTAATCTGCCATCGCCTCGGCCAGTTCCTTGAGCGCCTCCTCGTCCTCGATCACCACATGGGCGGCGCCGTCGAGGCGGATCACGCCGTCGTTGCGCAGCCTGGTGAAGGTACGGCTGACGGTCTCGATGGTCAGGCCCAGATAATCGGCGATGTCGGTGCGGCTCATGGCCAGGTCGATGCGGTTTTCCGAGCCGCCGCAGCGGCTGCCGTCCCGGTGCAGCCGCCACAGGAACGACGCCAGCTTCTCGGCCGGCGACTTGCGGCCCAGCAGCAGCATCTGCTCCTGCGCCTCGCCGAGCTCGTCGGCGGCGATGTCGAGCAGCCGGGTCTTGAGATTGGGGAATTCGTCGAGCAGCGACAGCAGCTTGGCCCGCGGAAAGCGGCAGACCCCGACCTTGCCGATGGCCTCGGCCGAGCAGGTGTAGGCGCCGTGGCTCGACAGGCCGAGCATGTCGCCGGGGAACACGAAGCCGACCACCTGCCGCCGGCCGTTGGGCAGGAGCTTCACCAGCCGGATCGCGCCTTCGGTGAGGTTGAAGATGTAGCGCGGATCGTCGCCCTGCTCGAACACGGTCTGGCCGTCCTCGAAGGTGGTGGAGGTGGTGATCGCCTCCAGCCTCTCCAGTTCCCAGTCCTCGAGCGCGGCGCAGGCCGCGACCGTGCGCACCCCGCACCGGGCGCACAGGCCGCCGCGCGGCACCAGCCGCAACGGCGTCGGACGGCTTCCCTGGAACTGCAACCCCTTCCCTCCTTCTATTTCGACGTGTAGGTGCCGAACGCCATGGCGCCCATCAGGTCGCCCTTGACCTGCAGCGCGCCGGTCATGAACGCCTGCTGACCCTGCAGCTCGCCGCTGCGCATCCGCCCGAAGTTCTCGAGCGAGATGATCATCGTGGTGTCGGCGTCACGGTTGTCGTTGCTCACCGCGTTGGGTGCGCTCTTGGCGTCGATGAACACCACGCCGTCGTCGCCGAAATCCATCTTCAGCGTCCGTCCCAGGCCGCTGTCCTTGCCTTCGAAGAGGGTCTTCATCGCCTGTGTCGCGTCGTCCAGTGTCACGTGAGCCTCCCGCTCGGTTGATCCGGCATGACTATGAGGCTCGATTCGCGCCGACCCAAGTTCCCATTATACGTCAGGAGCCGGTGAACTTCGGCTTGCGCTTCTCGACGAAGGAATGGACCGCCTCGGCGTGGTCGTCGGCGATCTGGGTCATCAGCTCATAGGCGATGCCCGCGTCGAACACGCCGTGGGCGAGCTGCTTCAGCGCGATATTGGCGGATACCTTGGTCCAGCGGATCGCCTTGGTGGCGCCGCTGACCAGCTTGCCTGCCAGCGTGTCGACGGCCGCCTCCAGCTCGGCCTCCGGCACCGCCCGGTTGATCAGGCCCATCGCGACCGCGTCCTTCGCCTCGATCAGGTCGCCGGTCATCAGATAGTACTTGGCGCGGACATAGCCGATGAGCTGGGGCCACAGCACGGCGCCGCCGTCGCCCGCGACCAGGCCGGCACGCACATGCGGGTCGCCGATTCGGGCGGTGTCGGCGGCGATGACCATGTCGCAGCACAGTGCCAGCGTCGCCCCGAGGCCGATGGCGTCGCCGTTCATGCGGCAGATCACCGGCTTCTCGCATTCCAGCAGGTTGAACACGACCCGCTTGGCCTCGTAGCTCGACAGCTTGCCGACGGTGCGGGTCTTCAGTCCCTCGAGCAGCCAGGGAAAGTCGCCACCCGCCGAAAACGCCCGGCCCGCACCGGTCAGCACGACCACGTCGACCTCGTCGTCATACATCACGTCGTCCCAGATGTGGGACAGCTCGTAATGCAGCCGCGCATTCACCGCGTTGAGCACATCGGGACGGTTCAGCGTGACCCGAAGCACCTTGTCCCGCCGCTCGACCAGCAGATGTTGATAGGACGAATAATCCATCTGTCTCCCCTTCGCGCCACGACTTTCACGACATGAGTCGCGCGCCCCGTATTGTTGGCGTAAAACCGGCGGAAGTCATCGGTAAGGGGAAACGCGATGAACGTGCAGGCGACCAAGCCACTGCAGCCCGGCGAGGCGCGCTGTCCCGGGCCGAGCGCCCAGGACATCATCGCCGCCGACGGCCAGGACGTGCCCGCCGTGCTGCGCGAACAGTCCTACCGCTTCCTCGGCGACGCCGACATCCCCACCGAACGCTATACCAGCCGCGCCTTCCACGACATGGAAGTGGCCAGGATGTGGACGAGGGTCTGGCAGTTCGCCTGCCGCGAGGAGGAGATCCCCGAGCCGGGCGACTACGTCGAATACGGCATCGCCGATTTCTCGTTCCTGGTGGTGCGCACCGACGCGGCCACCATCAAGGCCTACGTCAATTCCTGCCTGCACCGGGGCACCCAACTCCGGCCGTCCGGGTCCGCGGGATCGGCGGCGCAGTTCCGCTGCCCGTTCCATGGCTGGACCTGGAACCTGGACGGCTCGCTGAAGGAAATCCCCTGCCGCTGGGATTTCCCCAAGGTCACCGACGAGGCGTTCCTGCTGCCGGAGGTGAAGGTCGGCACGTGGGGCGGCTTCGTGTTCATCAATCCTGACGAGAATTGTCAGCCCTTCGAGGACTATCTCGGCGTGCTACCGGCGCAGATGAAGCTGTGGCCGCTGGAGGACCGGGCCATCGTCGCCCATGTCCGCAAGGTGATCCGCTGCAACTGGAAGGTGACGCAGGAAGCCTTCATGGAATCCTACCACGTGCTGGCGACGCATCCGCAGGCGCTCGCCTATCTGGGCGACGCCAATTCCCAGTACGACATCTGGGGCGACCACGTCAGCCGCCAGCTCAACACCCAGGCCGTCGCCAGCCCGCATCTGGGCGAGGTCAGCCAGCAGGTGATCGCCGACGCCATGCTGATGGATCTGGGACACGCCGGCGAAGGCACCATGCTGCAGGTGCCCGACGGCATGACCGCGCGCCAGGTGATCGCCAAGGGCGTGCAGGACTCGATCGGCCCTGCCCTGGGCGCCGACCTGTCCCACCTGAGCATCAGCGAGACCCTCGACACCATCGAGTACTTCCTGTTCCCCAACTTCCATCCCTGGGCGAACATCACCGTCCCGCTGGTCTACCGTTTCCGGCCCAACGGCAACGATCCGGACAGCTCGATCATGGACATCCTGATCATGCGGCCCTGTCCCAAGGACGGCCCGCGCCCGGAGCCGGCGCCGCTGCACATCCTGGGCGATGACGAGATGTTCTCGGACGCGCCGGAGTTGGGCGGCCTCGGCCCGGTGTTCGACCAGGACACGTCCAACCTGGAGCGGCTGCAGATCGGCCTGAAGGCGGCGCGCAAGCCGGGCATCACCTTGGGCAACTACCAGGAGGCGCGGATTCGGCACATCCACCAGACCATCGACAAGTATCTGGCGGACTGAAAATCCATGCGGGCGCCGGTTTCTGTCGCCTTCGGCGCCGAATCCGTGTAGGTAAAAGTCACAGATGCATAAAGCGTGTCGCGCCCGGTTGCGGCCGCTGAATAAACATGACAGATTTTCAGCGGCGCGCAGGATGCGCCATATCCGGCCGGGCGAAAACGAGGAGCAGGACCATGAACATCGAGAATCCCAAGACGCTGAAGCCAGGCGAGGCGCGCTCGGAAGCCATTTCGGTGCAGGAGCTGCTCGACCGCGAGAAGGTCCCGGTGCCCAAGGTGCTGCGCAAGAACTTCAACGTCCACATGGGCTCGGACCGGCTGCCGACGTCGCGCTGGACCGACCCGGAATTCGCCCGGCTCGAGATGGACAAGATGTGGACCAAGGTCTGGCAGTTCGCCTGCCGCGAGGAGCACATCCCCGAAGTGGGCGATTTCATCACCTACGAGATCGGCGAATGGTCGTTCCTGGTGATTCGCACCGCGGCCGAGACCATCAAGGCCTATTGGAACGCCTGCCTGCACCGCGGCAACCAGCTGAAGCCGGAAGGCACCCACGGCAACGCCGCCGAGCTGCGCTGCACCTTCCACGGCTTCACCTGGACCCTCGACGGCACGCTGAGCGATTTCCCCTGCCGCTGGGACTTCCCGCACATCGTCGATGCCGAGTATCATTTGCCGGAAGTGAAGGTCGGCACCTGGGGCGGCTTCGTGTTCATCAACATGGACGACGACGCCGAGAGCCTGGAAAGCTTCCTGGGCGACATGATCCCGGAATTCGAGCGCTGGGACTTCAAGAACAAGTACATCATGAACCACATCGCCAAGCGGGTGGACATGAACTGGAAGGTCGGCATCGAGGCGTTCGCGGAGAGCTTTCACGTGGTCGCCACCCATCCGCAGATCATGCCCTCCACCGCCGACGCCAACACCCAGTACGACGTCGACCCCAAGCTGAACTACAACCGCATGATCACCGCCATGGGCGTGCCCAGCCCGCATATTCCGCCCATGGAGGAACAGGCCATCGTCGACTCGATGACGCCGCGCGCCCACCGCATGGGCATGGCCATGGACGACTTCAAGGTGCCCGAGGGCATGACCGCCCGCCAGTACATGGCCGAGATGCGCCGCACGGTGGTGGGCGCGGCCAAGAACCGCGACTATTCGGGGGCCACCGATAGCGAGATGCTCGACGCCATCCAGTACTGGGTGTTCCCCAACTTCTTCCCGTGGGGCGGCATGGGCACCAACATCACCTACCGCTTCAGGCCCGACGGGCTGAACCCGGATTCGGCGATCATGGAGGTGTTCATCCTCAGCGACTACGACCTGAGTGGCCCGCGTCCCGACCCCGCGCCCATGCGCCTGCTGGGCGAGGACCAGGAATGGATCGTCGCCGAGGACGAGATCGGCGGGCTCGCCGCCGTGTTCCAGCAGGACATGACCAACATGCCCATGGTGCAGAAGGGCATGAAGTCGCTGAAGCGCGGCGTCACCCTGGCCAACTACCAGGAAAGCCGGGTGCGCCACCTGCACTGGAAGATCGACGAATACATCAATGCCGAGTAGGGCATGGCTGTATCGCGCACCAGCGCGGTCGATGGCCGGGTCTACACCAGGCAGGAAGACGGCACCGTCGCAGTCCACGACCCGGCCACCCGCAAGACCGGCCGGTTCAGGCGCAACGGCCGCTGGATCGATGGCGAGATCAAGGACGCCGACCCGCACATGATCGACTTCGTCGCGCTGCTAAAGGGGTGAGGCCACACCAAGACCAACCGAGCAAAGCTCCACCTTCACCGTGTCCCTGAGCTTGTCGAAGGGCCTTGCACGGGCGCTGATGCAAGGCCCCTTCGACAGCGATTGTGTTTGTGTCAAGCGGTCTGGGTGGTCTGCTTGGCAATGGCGTTGAGGATGACGAGCAGCTTTCGGG
>JBKJNE010000489.1:0-4014 GCA_046596015.1 Alphaproteobacteria bacterium | reverse complement strand
CCGCCCTGGTTTGGCCTACCCGCAGATCGAAGGCCGCGGCCATCAGGGCGCGGGTATAGGGCTGTTCGGGGGCCGCCGTCAGCTTTTCCGCTTCGCCTTCCTCCACCACCACGCCGTCCTTCAACACCATGATGCGGTGCGCCAGGGCGCGAACCACCCGCAGATCATGGCTGATAAATAGATATCCGAGGCGATATTTCGTCTGCAGCGCCCGCAGCAGATCCACCACCTGGGCCTGCACGCTGACATCCAGGGCACTGGTCGGCTCGTCCAGCACCAGGAAGCGCGGCTTCAGCACCAGCGCCCGGGCGATGGAGATGCGCTGGCGTTGGCCGCCGGAGAACTCGTGCGGATAGCGGTGGCGCATGTCCGGGTCAAGGCCGACCTCGCCCATCACCTCGACCACGCGCGTGTCGCGCTCGGCCTCGGTCAGCGACTTCTCGTGGATGGTCAGGCCTTCCTCGATGATCTGGGCGACGGACAGGCGCGGGCTGAGCGAGCCGAACGGGTCCTGGAAGACGATCTGCATCTCGCGCCGGAGCGGACGCATGTCGTCGGACGAGCGTCCCGCCACGTCCTGCCCGGCGAAGCGGATCGGCCCCTTGCTGGAGATCAGCCGCAGGATGGCGAGGCCCAGCGTGGTTTTGCCCGAGCCGGATTCGCCGACGACGCCGATCGTGGTGCCGGACTTCACTGAAATGGTGACGTCATCGACGGCCCTGACGTAGTCGATGGTCTTGCGCAGCAGGCCGCCCTTGATCGGGAAATAGACCTTCAGATTGTCGGTCTCGACCAGCACCGGCAGGTCGTCCGGCTTGGGCGCGGGCCGGCCGCGGGGCGCGGAGGCCAGCAACTTCTGGGTGTAGGGATGCCGGGGATTGGCGAACACCGCCTTCGACGGGCCGCTCTCGACGATCTCGCCGCCGGTCATCACGCAGACCCGGTCGGTGAATTTCTCGACGATGCCGAGGTCGTGGGTGATCATCAGGATCGCCATGCCCATGCGCTGCTGCAGGTCGCGCAGCAGCGCCAGGATCTGCGCCTGGATGGTGACGTCCAGCGCAGTGGTCGGATCATCGGCGATCAGCAGGTCCGGCTCGTTGGCGAGCGCCATGGCGATCATCACCCGCTGGCGCTGACCGCCGGACAGCTCGTGCGGATAGGCCTTCAGCCGCTCGGTGACGTTGCCCAGGCCGACCAGCTTCAAGAGCTCGACGATGCGGGCGCGGGCCTGCTCGCCGTGCATGCCCTTGTGGATCGCCAGCACCTCGCCAATCTGCCGCTCGACCGTATGCAGCGGGTTGAGCGAGGTGAGCGGCTCCTGGAACACCATGGAGATGCGGTTGCCACGGATCGAGCGCAGGGTCTGCTCGTCGGCGCCGACCAGCTCGCGCCCCTCGAATTTGATCGAGCCGGTCGGGTGGAACGCCGTCGGATAGGGCAGCAGTTGCAGGACGGAAAGCGCGCTGACCGACTTGCCCGAGCCGGATTCGCCGACCAGCGCCAGCGTCTCGCCCTTGTCGATCGAGAAGGAGACCCCGCGCACCGCCTCGACGATCCGGTCCTCGGCCCGGAAATACACCGACAGGTCGCTCACCTCGAGCAGGCTCATTTGCGCCCGCCCACGGTCTTGCGCGGATCGAACGCATCGCGCACCGCCTCGCCGATGAAGATCAGCAGGCTGAGCATGAATGCCAGCACCAGGAACGCCGAGATGCCGAGCCACGGCGCCTGCAGATTGTTCTTGCCCTGCTTCAGCAGCTCGCCCAGCGACGCCGAGCCCGGCGGCAGGCCGAACCCCAGGAAGTCGAGGGCGGTCAGCGTGGTGATCGAGCCGTTGAGGATGAACGGCATGAAGGTGAGCGTCGCCACCATGGCGTTGGGCAGCACGTGCTTGACCATGATCCGGCCGTCGCCCAGGCCCAGCGCGCGGGCGGCGCGGACATAGTCGAAGTTGCGGGCGCGCAGGAACTCTGCGCGGACCACGTCGACCAGGCTGGTCCAGCGGAACAGCACCATGATGCCGAGCAGCCACCAGAAGTTGGGGGTGACGATGCTGGCCAGGATGATCAGCATGAACAGCTCGGGCAGGCCACCCCAGATCTCGATGAAACGCTGGCCGGCCAGGTCGATCTTGCCGCCGAAATAGCCCTGAACCGCGCCGGCCCAGACGCCGATGATCGACGAGAACACGGTCAGCAGCAGGCCGAACAGCACCGAGACGCGGAAGCCGTAGATGACTCGTGCCGCCACGTCGCGGGCCTGGTCGTCGGTGCCCAGCGGATTGTCCCAGCTCGGCGGCGCGGGCGCCGGCACCGGGATGTTCCGGTTGATGGTGTTCTGGCTGTAGGGGATCAGCGGCCAGACGATCCAGCCGCCGCTCTCCCTGATCAGGCTCTGGACGTAGGGATCGCGGTAGTCCGTCGGCGTCTCGAAGAAGCCGCCGAAGTCGGTCTCGGGATAATCCCGCAGCACCGGCACGTAGATCGATCCCTTGTACTCCAGCACCAGCGGCCGCTCGTTGGCGATGAACTCGGCGAACAGCGAGAGGAAGAACAGTACCCCGAATACCCACAGCGACCAGTAGCCGCGCCGGTTGCGCTTGAACACGGTCCAGCGCCGCTCGCCCAGCGGTGTCACCTTCCAGAACAGGAAGCGGCGGGCGGCGGGCTGTCCGGTCATCCGACGTCCCGCGTGGCGAAGTCGATGCGCGGATCGACCCAGACATAGGTGAGATCGCCGACCAGCTTCATGATCAGGCCGATCAGGGTGAACACGTAAAGCGAGCCGAACATGATCGGGTAATCGCGCTGGATCAGCGCCTCGAAGGTCAGCAGGCCCAGCCCGTCGAGCGAGAAGATGTATTCGATCAGCAGCGAGTTGCCGAACAGGACGGCGACGAACAGTCCCGGGAAACCGGCGATGACGATGAGCATGGCGTTGCGGAACACGTGCCCGTAGAGCACCCGGTGCTCGGTGAGGCCCTTGGCGCGGGCGGTCATCACATACTGCTTGTTGATCTCGTCGAGGAACGAGTTCTTGGTCAGCATGGTCAGGCTGGCGAAGCCGCCGATGGTCATGGCGAGGACCGGCAGGCAGATGTGCCACAGATAGTCGAGCGTCTTGCCGAACCAGGTCAGCTGGTCCCAGTTGTCCGACGTCAATCCCCGGAGCGGGAAGATGTCCCAGTAGCTGCCGCCCGCGAACAGCACGATCAGCAGCACCGCGAACAGGAAGCCGGGAATGGCATAGCCGACGATGATGGCCGCGCTGGTCCAGGTGTCGAAGCGGGTGCCGTCGCGCACCGCCTTGCGGATGCCGAGCGGAATCGACACCAGGTAGACGATGAGCGTGGTCCACAGGCCCAGCGTGATCGACACCGGCAGCTTGTCGAGGATCAGGTCGATCACCGGCCTGCCCTTGAAGAAACTCTCGCCGAAATCGAACGTGGCGTAGTCGCGCAACATGATCCAGAAGCGCTCGTAGGCGGGCTTGTCGAAGCCGAACTGCTTCTCGATGCGGGCGATCAGCGCCGGGTCGAGGCCCTGCGCACCGCGGTATTTGACATCGGCGCCGGCGCCCTGGCCCGCCACGTCTGCCTGGCGCGCGGCCGATCCCATGTCGCCGCCGGTGCCGCCGCCGAGGCGGGCGGTCGAGCCCGCGTCGGTGCCGGTGATCTGGGCGATCATCTGCTCCACCGGACCGCCCGGCGCCACCTGCACGATAGCGAAGTTGATGATCAGGATGCCGAGCAAGGTCGGGATGATCAGCATCAGGCGGCGCATTATATAGGCGGCCATCAGCGTCCCCGCGCGGCGGCCAGCGCCTTGGCTTTGGCCGGATCGTACCACCACAGATCCTGCACGCCCCGCTCGAACGGCGGCTTCACCTTGGGACGGCCATACTTGTCCCACCAGGCGATGGTGTGGCTGCCCTTGTAGTATTGCGGCACCATGTAGTGGTTGGCCATCAACACGCGGTCCAGGGCCCGGCACGCGGCGATCAGCGACGGCC
>JBKJNE010000422.1:0-6830 GCA_046596015.1 Alphaproteobacteria bacterium | reverse complement strand
CCCGCCGCGACGGAAGCGATGCCGTCACGCCGCTGGGGCGTTATCCCGCCCCTGCGGGCGACGGGCCGCTCTGCGCCATGGTCCGGCCCGAACGCATTGCCGTGTCACCGGCCGGCGGACTGCCGGCTCGCGTGCACGCGAGCGTGTTCCTGGGGCGGGCGGTTCGCCTGCATCTGGATCTGGACGGCCTGCTGCTGACGGCCGAGGTGCCCGCGGACAGGCTCTATGGGGATGGCGAAACCGTCTCGGTCGCAGTCGATCCCGGCGACCTGCACCTGTTCCCGGCCTGAATCACTGAGCGATTGATTCAGTTTTCCGGCTCGCCCATGCTCTCGGCTCATGCCAGGGAAGGGGAGTCCGATGGCCGTCAATTTTCCGGAACCGAAATTCGCCGACACCAACGGCATCCGCCTCGCCTATTACGAGATGGGCGAGGGCGTGCCGGTGCTGCTGTGTCACGGCTTTCCCGAACTGGCGTTCTCCTGGCACCGGGTGATGCCGCGCCTTGCCGAGGCCGGGTTCCGCGCCATCGCCGCCGACCAGCGCGGTTACGGCCGCAGCGACTGCCCGCCGCGCACCGAGGACTACGCGGTCACTGAGCTGGCCGCCGACATGGCGGGGCTGCTCGATACGCTGGGCCTCAACAAGGCGGTGTATGTCGGCCACGACTGGGGCGGGCCCGTCGTCTGGTCGTCGGCGCTGCTGCAGCGGGAGCATGTGGCCGGCGTCGTCGGCGTCAACACGCCCTACCGGCCGGCGCCGCTCATTCCGCGTGACCCGCTGGTGGCGCTGCGCGAGGAATGGGGCGACGAGCAGTATGTGGTGAACTTCCACAACAAGGGGCCGGACAACCCGGAGTCTTCGGATGCGAAGTTCAACGCCCACCTCGACAAGCTGTTCACCGGCCTCTACCGCAAGGCGTTGTTCAGGATGTCGGACTTCCAGGCGCTGCCGAAGGAGAAGCGCATCCTCACCATGGAGAACCTGGTGTTCGCCGAAAAGCCGCGCGGCGAGTTCGTGCTGACCCAGGACGAGCTGGACTATTTCCTCGCCGCGTTCCGCCGCACAGGCATCACGCCAGGCCTCAACTGGTACCGCAACATCTCGGCCAACTGGCGCGCGGTGAAGGACCTCGACCCGAACATCCATGTACCTTGCCTGATGATCGAGGCCACCGACGATCCGTCAGGCCCGCCCGGCTGCTCCGAGCCCATGAAGCCCTATGTGGCGGACCTGCAAGTCGCGGTGCTGCAGGATTGCGGCCACTGGACCGGCCACGAGAAGCCGGACGAGCTGTGCGACCTGATGATCCCGTGGCTCAAGCGGAAGTTCGGATAAATTTCGCCAGGGGACCGCTATCGCGGCTCCCCTCTCCCCTCGGCGGAGAGGGTAGGGTGAGGGGCCTTTCTCACCACCCGAATGTCGCTTCCGGACCAGGGCAATCAAGAGGAGCGGAGTAGAGAGTCGGAGACGCAGGCGGCCTATATCTCCAGCCCATCCAGCGCCGCTTTCAGCCGGTCGAACATCTCGTCGATTTGCGGCTCGGTGATGATCAGCGGCGGGCACAGGATGACGACGTCGCCCACGGCGCGGATCATCAGG
Source organism: Alphaproteobacteria bacterium (assembly GCA_046596015.1). GTDB lineage: Bacteria > Pseudomonadota > Alphaproteobacteria > SMXS01 > SMXS01 > RI-34. The sequence goes on along the minus strand of JBKJNE010000422.1, from coordinate 5,228 downwards.
CCCTGTTGCTGGCAGGCGAGCAGGGCCTTCATACCCACGGTCAGCTTGGGGTCGAACGGCTTCTTCGTCGCCTTGTCGGCGACCAGTTCGACGCCGCCCATCAGGCCGCCGTCCAGGCGCGCTTCGCCGACCAGAGGATGGCCGGCCAGCGCCGCGAGCCGCTGCTGGAAGCGCGGGATCAGGCCGCGCACATGCTCGAGCATGTTGCGCTCCTCGTAGATCTGCAGGGTGCGTAGCGCCACGGCGGCGCAGACCGGATGGCCGGAATAGGTGTTGCCGTGGCCGAAGGTGCCGAGCTTCTTCGACTGCTCGACCATGGCGTCGTGCATGAAGGACGGGATGGTCACCGCGCCGATCGGCAGGTAGGCCGACGACAGCGCCTTGGCGCAGGTCACCATGTCGGGCTGCATATCGACGGTCTGGCAGCCCCAGTAGTTGCCGGTGCGCAGGAAGCCGGTGATGACCTCGTCGGCCACCAGCAGGATGTCGTACTTCTTCAGCACCGCCTGCAGCTTGGGGAAGTAGTTCCGCGGCGGCACGATCAGGCCGCCCGCGCCCTGGATCGGCTCGGCGAAGAACGCGGCGACCGTCTCCGGACCCACCTTGTTGATCAGCCGGTCCAGGTTGCCGATGATCCGGTCGACGAACTGGTCCTCGGTCTCGCCGGGCAGCGCCTCGCGGTAGTGGTGCGGGCAATCCGTGTGCAGGAAGCCCTTCAGCGGTAGGTCCCAGTCCAGATGGTTGTGGGTCAGGCCGGTGATGCTGGCCGAGGCGACGGTGACGCCGTGATAGGCCTTCAGCCGGCCGATGATCTTCTTCTTCTCCGGCCGGCCGACGGCGTTGTTGTAGTACCAGATCAGCTTGACGGCGGTGTCGTTGGCGCTCGATCCGTCGCCGACGAAGAACACCCGCGCCGTGTCGCACGGTGCCAGCGACTTCAGCTTCTCGGCCAGTTCGATGACCGGGCCGTGGCTGCGGCTCTGGAACAGGTGGCTGAACGCCAGCTTCTCCATCTGCGCCGTGGCGGCCTTGATCAGTTCCTTTTCGCCATAGCCCAGCGAGGCGCACCACAGGCCCGCGACGCCTTCGATGTATTGCTTGCCGTCCGTATCCCACACATGGATGCCGTCGCCCCGGTCGATCACCAGCGGCCCGTTTTCGGCATGCGTCGCGAGGTTGGTATAGGGGTGCACGAGGCTGGCGATGTCGCGCGCCTCCAGCGAATTGGGCAGGACAGGCATTACCTTGTAACCGCGGTGTAGAGGGACTTCTGGCCGGGCGGCGTGGTCGAGGACACGACGCGGCCGGTTTCGATCATGTGCTCCAGATGCGCCAGCACCGAACGGGCGGCGGCCGGGTGCAGATGCTCGCCCACATTGGCGTACATGATCTTCACCATGGCCGGGATGTAGCGCACGTCCGATTTCAGGCACGCCATGATCTGCGCCTCGCGCTCCTCGCGGTGGGCGATGAAGGCGCGCACGAACGGCTTGGGATCGAGGATCGCCGGGCCGTGCGTCGGCCAGTAGATCTCGTCGTTCCGGTCGAGCAGCAGCCGCAGGCTGTCCATATAGGCGTGCATGTCGCCGTCCGGCGGCGCGATCACCGAGGTGGACCAGCCCATGACATGGTCGCCGGTGAACAGCGCCTTGGCCTCGCGGTAGGCCCAGCACATGTGGTTGGAGGTGTGGCCCGGCGTGAACACCCCTTCGAACGACCAGCCATTGCCCTCGACCACGCCGCCATGGGGCACGCGGACGTCCGGCATGAAGTCCCAGTCGCCACCTTCTTCGGAATCGCCCTTGCCGCGGTCGCCGCCGTGCGGGCCGTAGGCGTAGGTCTTCGCCCCGGTCGCCTGCTTCAGCGGCGCGGCGCCCGGCGAATGGTCCATGTGGGTATGGGTGATCAGGATGTGCGAGACCGTCTCGCCCTTCCCCAGCCCGGCGAGGATCGCGTCGATGTGCGGCGGGAAGTCGGGGCCCGGGTCGATCACCGCCACCTCGCCCTCGCCGATGATGTAGGTGCCGCTGCCGGTGTAGGTGAACGGACCCTGGTTCGGCGCGATGACGCGGCGGATGCCGGGCGCGACCTGCTGGGTCACGCCATATTCGAACTTGATGTCGCGGACGAAGGGAATCTCGACCATGGCGCTACTCTATCCGGGTCCACTCCTGTGACCCGCAGAAAATCCACGCGCAGCCGGTGAGTTTCAACTGGTTTCGGTTCACCAGCCGCAGTTTTGCCCGGTAGGTGCGGTTGTCGCGCGGGTTGTGGATGATGCCGCCGGTCCAGGTCAGCGCGCCCTGGTACTCCAGTTGCCGCAGCAGAACATGGCCGGGATGGATTTCCGGTTCGCCGTCACCGTCGTCGCGGACGTAGCCGCAAAGCCGGTCGCCGCATTGCTGGATCTGGATGCGGCCGCCATCCGGCGGGCGCCAGAACCCGTGCACCGAGGCCGCATCCAGGGGCCCGGCCAGCGCCTGTGCCAGGCTGGTCGCCAGGAGCGCGGCGGGCGCAATCGTCATGCCGCGACGGAAAAGCTTGCCAAGGGAGCGAATCGCCGTTAGATTAGAACAAAACAGGAACAAAGGGATATGGTCGATGTCTGCTGAACTGGTTCATCTGCTTTGCTGGACGTTGCTGGCGTCCATGGTCGTCTTCCTCATCGTCGGCGGCGTGAGAACATTTCGTGAATTCAAGGAAGTGATGCACGAGCGCCGCCTTCGGCGCAAGGGTTTCATGATCAACCCGGCCCATCCTGCTTCAGGAACCTGTCGTTCTACGGGAATGCCGTTCCGCTTCGCGTGATCAGCTCGACAGCACTTCCTGCAGCCGCTTGGCCAGAACCTCGCGGCGGTAGGGCTTGCTGATCATCTCGACCTTGGCGTTGGGCAGCACGTTCTCGAACATGGCGCTCTCGCCATAGCCCGAGGTGAATAGCACCTTCAGGCTGGGGAAGCGCTTGCGGGCCGCCTTGGCGATCTCCACGCCGCTCACGCCCTGCGGCAGCACCAGGTCGGTGAACAGCAGGTCGATGTGCGGCAGCTTCTCGAGCAGCGCCAGTGCCATCTGGCCGTCGGCCGCCTCGTGGGTCCGGTAGCCCATCCGGTTCAGCAGCAGCACCGCCAGGTCGCGCAGATCGCTGTCGTCCTCGACCACCAGCACCACCTCGTTGTTGCCCGGCGCATTGGCGCTCTTGGGCTTGCCGCCATGCCTGGTCTGGAACGCGTGCGCCGCGCGCGGCAGGTAGAGATGGATGGTGGTGCCCGCGCCCGGCGCGCTGTCGATATAGACGTGGCCCGCCGACTGCTGCACGAAGCCGTAGATCATGGAGAGTCCCAGGCCGCTGCCCACGCCCACGTCCTTGGTCGTGAAGAACGGCTCGAACGCCTTGGCCAGCACCTCGGCGGTCATGCCGGTGCCGGTGTCGCGCACGGTCAGCTTCATGTAGTCGCCCGCCGGGATCACCGTCGGATCCTTCACCAGATCCTGCTCCAGCGATATGTTGGCGGTGTCCAGCAGCAGGCGGCCGCCATGGGGCATGGCATCGCGCGCGTTGAGCGCGAGGTTGAGCAGCACGTTCTCCATCTGGCCCGGGTCGATCAGCGCCGGCCAGGGCTCGGCCGCCAGCCTCGGTTCCACATTGATGGTCTCGCCGAGCGTCCGCTGCAGGATCGTGGTCATCGATTCGACCAGATCGTTGAGGTTAGTCAGCTCGGGCTTCAGCGACTGCTTGCGGGCGAAGGCCAGAAGGCGCTTCGACAGCTCGGCGCCGCGCCGGACCGACCGCAGGCTGGCCTCGATGTAACTGGCATGGTCGCCCTTCGGGTCCATCTGCTCGCGCAGCAGCTCCAGGTTGCCGGAGATGACGCCCAGCAGATTGTTGAAGTCATGTGCGATGCCGCCGGTGAGCTGGCCCAGCGATTCCAGCTTCTGGGCGTGCAGCAGGGCCTCCTCGGCGCGCTGCTTCTCGCTGACGTCGACGATGGTGACCTGGCGGGCCGGTTCGCCTTCCCAGTCGACGGCGCGGGCGTTGACCTCGACCCAGACCGTGCTGCCGTCCTCGCGGCGGCCGCGCAGCTTCCAGGCCGGTGACACCGGCTTGCGGATGCTCTCCTCGCCGCGGCGCAGGTCCTCGGCCGAGCAGTACTCCAGTACCGAGCGGCCCATCATCCGCTCCGGCGTCGTGCCGTAGATGCGGGCGGCCGACTGGTTGACGTAGACGATCTTCGTGTCGCGGTGGATCACCACGCCCTGCAGCGAGCCTTCCACCAGATTGCGGAACTTGGTCTCGGCCTCGCGCACGCCGCGTTCGGCGTCGCGGCGGGCGGTGACGTCGCGCATCACGCCGATCCGGCCGATGATCGAGCCGTCGGCGCCGCGCATGGGTGTGATCGACGACTGCACCATCCGGCGTGCGCCGTCGGGCCGCACGATCTCGGTCTCGTCGGACCAGGTGCGTTCGTCGATCAGCGTGCTCTCGATGGCGTCTTCGACCGCATGGCTGACGTCGCCCGCCGGCAGGAACGAAAAGGTCGACATGCCAAGGAGCTTTTCCTCGGGGACGCCGAGGATTTCGCAGGCCGCCGGATTGCAGTCGGTGATGACGGCGTTGACGTCGGTGACGACGAAGCCCTCGCGGATCTGGCCGAGGATGATCGCCTCGAGCTTGCGCGCCTCGATGCCGACGCCGCCGGTGCGGACGCTGGCGGCGCGGTGCGGCTTCGACGTGACGTCCTCCTCGGTGACGAAGACGACACGGATGCCGCCGTCGGCTTCGCGCGCCTTGAAGCGCAGCGCGTCGCGGCCGTTCGCCGGCCAGGCGAGGAACGACGTGTGCGCGTCCAGCAGATGGTCGACGGCGGCGCCCGCCAGCGTCTCGGCCTCGCCCGGGCCGAAATCGCCGCGTTGGGCGCATGCCAGCATGAGGTCGCGAACGCCAAGCGGCGCGGCGAACACCGAGGCGGAAAGCCTCAGCAGCCGTTGGAGGGCCGGGTTCCGGGACACCACCGTCAAGGACGCATCGAAGACGAACACGCCTTCGCTGAGATCCTCGAACAGTGTGGCGCCCAGTTGCGACCACTTGTTGTCTAACGTGTTGGCCAAGGTTCCTTCCAAGTCGCCCTAACTTGAGGATGGAAACCGTTCTCTACGGTAACGATCAGCCGCTATGCCCAATGTCGCCCATCGGACGCCCTTACGGCATCCACTCGGTGAAAGCGTACCTG
>JBKJNE010000394.1:0-5198 GCA_046596015.1 Alphaproteobacteria bacterium | reverse complement strand
CGCCGGCACGCCGCCCGGCGCGCTGGTCGCCTACCGGACGGTGGAGCCATCGGAGATTCCGGCGACCACCCATTTCTCCATCGTCGACCGCTGGGGCGGCGTCGTCGCCATGACATCGAGCGTCGAGGACGCGTTCGGCGACCGGATGATGGTGCGCGGCTTCATGTTGAACAACCAGCTCACCGATTTCAGCTTCGCGCCCGACGATAACGGCAAGCCGGTCGCCAACCGGGTGCAGGCGGGCAAGCGACCGCTGAGCTCCATGTCGCCGACCATCGTATTCGACGCGCAGGGCCGGCCGGTCGCCACGCTGGGATCGCCCGGCGGGCCGCTGATCATCGGCTTCGTCGCCAAGACGCTGGTCGGCGTGCTGGACTGGAAGCTGAACATCCAGGACGCCATCGCCCTGCCCAACCTGGTCTATTTCGGCGGCAAGCTGATCCTGGAGCGCGACAGCGCCTTGTGGCGGCAGACGGACGCGCTGGCCGCCATGGGCTACACCCTGCAGGAAGCCCCGCTGGCGAGCGGCCTGCACGGCATCCTGATCCGTTACGACGACAAGGGTGGCCGGACGCTGGAAGGCGGCGCCGACCGGCGCCGCGAGGGCACCGCGGCGGGGGATTGAGCCGTTAGAGCGCTTTCAGGATTTCGTCGGCCAGCGCCCTGATCTCGAGGGCGGCGACGCTGGACGGCTGGGATTCGGTGACGCCCTGGCCGTCGAGCAGGCTGGCGGCGAACGCCATGCGGTTGCCCAGGCAGGCGGCGGCGACGGGCAGCTTGTCCTTGTGCAGCCGGGCGCGCATCTCGTCGGCCATCTTGCCGCGCGGCGGCACCCGGTTGAGCACCAACAGCACCTTGGCCTTTTCCCGCTCGGCCATCTGCAGGGTGGCGCGCATGGCCCAGACGTCCATGGGGCTGAGCTGCACCGGCACCACGACCAGATCGGCCTCGCGGATGGCGAGACGCGCCGCCGTCTCCGCGTGGGGCGGGCTGTCGATCAGGATGATGTCGGCCGACCCCTTGGCGCGGGAAATCTCGCTGGCCGACTTCCAGCCTTCGAAGCTGGAGAACGCGAGCGTTTCCTGCCTGCCGTGGAGCTGCACGCGCATCTCGAACCAGGCGGTGAGGCTTTTTTGCGGGTCCACGTCGAACAGCGCCACCTTCTTGCCCATGCCGGCGAGGGCGACGCCGAGATGCGCGGCCAGCGTGGTCTTGCCGGCGCCACCTTTCTGCTGGGCGACGGCGATGGTTCTGGCGGCCATGAGTGTTCCTTGTCGACGGTGTCCAGCGGACGAGTCTAGCCGACGTTATGCTGCAATGCAACATAACCTGCGGCCGGGCCGCTCAGGTCAGCCCGCCGCCTGACGCAGGGACACATCGCGGGTCAGCGGCAGATGCAGGTGGAAGATGGTGCCGCCGGCGTCGGACTTGACCAGCCTGATCTCCCCGCCATGGGCGTGCGCGATCTCCTGGACATTGACCAGGCCGAGCCCGGCGCCGTGGGCATGGGTCGTCCCCTGGAACGGCTTGAACAGGTTCTCGCGGGCGTGATCGGGCAGGCCCGGGCCGGTATCGGATACCTCGATGACGGATTGGCCGCCCATGTCGAGGCACCCGATGGCGATCTCGCCGAAGCCGTCGCCGATCGCCTCGACCGAGTTGCGCAGCAGATTCTGCAGCGCGCGGAACAAATGCTCGGGATCGCCCTCGATCTCCATGTGCGGGCTGACCTGGTTGAGGAACATGGGGTTGGATTCCTCCGTCAGGCCGACGGACCGGCCGACCTCGTCGGCGAGCGGCCGCAGCGCGAAGCGGATCACGCGCGGGTGCAGCTCCTGCGGCCGGCCGAACTTCAGCGTGTCGGTGCACAGCCCGATGGCCCGGTCGATGGCGCGCATCAGGGTCACCGAGACGGTACGCACCGCCGGGTCGTTGTTCTCCGTCAGCCGGTTCGACACCAGCCGGGCCGTCGCCAGGATGTTGCGCAGGTCGTGGTTCACCTTGGCCACGGCCTCGCCCAGCGTCGCCAGGCCCTGCCGCTGCGCCAGGGCGAGGCGGATCTGTTCCTCCATGGCCCGCAGGCTGCGCTGGAGGGTGCCGATCTCGTCACGCCGCGTCGAGTCCGCGATCACGCGCCGCGCGTCTTCGGGCGCGGCGCTGAACTCCGCCACATGCGCCGCCAGACCCTGCAGCGGCCGGACCAGCACACGCAACAGGCTGAAATAGACGAGGGCGGCGACCGCGACGGACAACAGCAGCGACATCAGGACCAGATGACGCACATGCGCTGTCAACGCGGCGCTCAGCGGCGCCTCGTCGATCACGACGGAAACGTATCCGGGGCCGTTGCTGGCCTCCCCGGTGACGCGGACCAGCCCCTTGTCGCCGGCGGACAGCGTATCGAGGCTGTCTCGGACCAGATCAAATCGCGAAGAGCCACGAAGGTCATAGTAGGCGCCGAGCGGACCTTGGGGCGCCTGACCCAGTTCGAGCAACCGGCCATCCGGGCGCTGGAAGGTGACGCTCTGGACCATGGCGGTCGCGAGGGCCTCGCGCCGCAGCGCCGGATCGACGATCCCGTTCGGCGATGTCGCGACCGCCAGGCTGGCGAGCTGCGCGTCCCAAAGCCGCTCGTCCAGCCAGTCGGAGCGAAACCGCGTGACGGATGATACGACGATGAGCGCGTCCACGATCACCACGAAGATGACGGTCAGCACGAGCAATCTCGCCGACAGGCTGTTGAACATGCGGGCTCCAGGGCAGACCTACTAAATCACTCGGATGATAGCAGGATTTCGCATTCGCGGCGCACTTGCCGTTACACGCGCGAAACTTAGTTGCAGAAGTGCAACATCTGCCGATCCGTTCCGGCGCGCCGGCTGTGCAGCGCAAGCTCACGCGTCCGGCGGCGGGCGACAATCGGTCCGGCGGCGGACAATTGACTTGGCCGGGGGCAACCCTTATACAGCGGCCCCTTGTAGAGCGACCTTCGAATCCGGCAGCGGACGAACACGGAGTTGACATGAAACGCACTTACCAACCCTCGAAGCTGGTCCGCGCCCGGCGGCACGGCTTCCGCGCCCGCATGGCCACCGTCGGCGGCCGCCTGGTCCTGAAGGCGCGCCGCGCCCGGGGACGCAAGCGCCTCAGCGCTTGATCGGCCCGGCCGGCGGCGCCGCCGGCCATTTCTGATGGCTGACACCGATACCGATATCGTCCCGCTGGACCGCTTGAAGCGGCGGGGCGATTTCCTGCGCGTGGCGCGCGGCGCCAGATGGGCCACGCCCGGCCTGATCCTGCAGGCGGCGCCCCGTCCCTTGGCCGGTGACCCGGCACCCCCGACCGCCCGCGTCGGCTTCACCGTCAGCCGCAAGGTCGGCGGCTCGGTCGAGCGCAACCGCGCCCGCCGCCGCCTGCGCGAGGCCGCGCGGCTGGTGATGCCCGCCCGGGTGCGCCCCGCTATTGATTATGTGCTGATAGGCAGGCATACAACGCTCACCCGGTCGTGGCCCCAGCTCGTCCACGACCTCGAAACCGCCCTGAGCCGCATCCGGATCGACGAGACCGCACGATGAGAACGGCCTTAAGCTCCCTGTTGGCCCTGCCGGTGAAGTTCTACCGCTATTTCATCTCGCCCCTGCTGCCGCCGAGCTGCCGCTATACGCCGACCTGCTCGGAATACGCGCTCGAAGCGCTGGCGCTGCATGGGCCGTTCCGCGGGACGTGGCTCGCGATCCGCCGCCTGGGCCGTTGTCATCCCTGGGGCGGCCACGGCCACGACCCCGTCTCCGCCGCCCATCACAAGGGCGACTGCCACCACCACGCGCCAACCGGGAGCCAGCCGAGCTGATGCAGTCCGAAGACACCAGGAACCTCGTGCTGGCCGTCGTCATCGTCCTGGCGATGATGGTCGGCTACCAACTGCTGGCCGCCAAGTACATGGCGCCGCAGCCCGACGCCCGCACGGAGCAGAACGTGACCACCGGCGGCGATTCGAAGACCGCGCCCGCCGTCGACAGTCCCGACCTGGGCGCCGCGCCGCCAGCCGCGCCCGAGGACCGGGCCGCCGTGGTGGGCCGGGGCGGCCGCGTCGCCATCAAGTCGCCGCGGCTGAACGGCTCGCTGCGGCTGGAAGGCGGACGGCTGGACGACCTGACGCTGGTCGGCTACCGCCAGACCATCAAGAAAGCGTCGCCCGACGTGGTGCTGCTGTCGCCGTCGAGCACGGCGGCGCCCTACTATGCCGACTTCGGCTGGCAGAACGTGCAGGGCGGCACCGCGCCCGTGCCGACAGCCGCCACCGTATGGCAGGCCGACGGCGACTTGCTGTCGCCCGGCAAGCCGGTGACGCTGACCTGGGACAACGGCCAGGGCCTGCTGTTCGCCCGGACCTATTCGATCGACGATAACTACATGATCACGGTCGCCGACAAGGTCGAGAACCAGACCGGCGCGCCCGTGTCGCTGCAGCCTTACGGCGCGGTCAACCGTATCGGCGTTCCGGCATCCGTGAAGTCGGCCATCGTCCACGAGGGCTTCGTCGGCGTGCTCAACGAGACGCTCGAGCACGAGGGCTACGAGGACCTGAAGGAAGATACCCAGGACGGGTCCATCAAGGAAGACCGGCAGGCGCTCGGGACCGCGAGCACCGGCGGCTGGCTGGGCATCACCGACAAATACTGGCTGGTGGCGTATGTTCCCGACCAGAAGCGGCCGTTCAACGGCTGGTTCGAATACCGCAATGCCGGCGGCCGCGACGTCTTCCGTTCGGTCTTTACCGGCGCCCAGACCGTGGTGCCCGCGGGCGGCGCGGTTTCCACCACCGGCCACCTGTTCGCCGGCGCCAAGGAAACCAAGCTGATCGACGCCTATGAGAAGAGCCTGGGCATCGTGATGTTCGACCGGGCCATCGACTGGGGCTGGTTCTACTTCCTCGCCCGGCCGGTGTTCTGGCTGCTGGAGCTGCTGAAGGGCTGGGTGGGCAATTTCGGCCTCGCCATCCTGGCGATCACCGTGATCATCAAGCTGGCGTTCTTCCAGCTCGCCAACAAGTCGTACATCGCCATGGGCAAGATGCGGAAGCTGGCGCCGAAGATGACCGCCATCCGCGAGCGCTTCAAGGACGACCCGCTGAAGCAGCGCGAGGAGGTGATGAAGCTGTACCAGACCGAGAAGGTCAATCCGGTCGCCGGCTGCCT
>JBKJNE010000392.1:0-4973 GCA_046596015.1 Alphaproteobacteria bacterium | reverse complement strand
CAGTGCGACTTTCCGCGACGGTTTTTTGACGCGCCCGCCTAGAGCTGCGACGCGAACACCCCGGCCAGCTTCTCCATCAGCCGCTCGTGCCACGGACGATCCTGCCATTCCTCCAGGGTCATTTCCGTCGACCGCTTCAGGTCGGCCTCGAACACACCGGTCATCTTCTCGGCGAAGGCCCGGTCGTAGACGTTGAGGTTGGCCTCGTCGTTGAGGCGGAACGAGCGATTGTCGAAGTTGGTCGAGCCGACGGACACGAGCTGGTCGTCGACCACCAGCATCTTGCAGTGGAACATGGTGGGCTGGAACACGTGGATCTCGGCGCCCACCTTGAGCAGTTCGCCCCAGGTCTCGCGGGATGCCTTGCCGACGACGAACGTGTCGATGTGCTTTCCGGGGACGATCACCCGAACCCGCACGCCGCGCGCGATGGCCGCGATGATGGCGGCCCGGGTGAAATCGTCCGGCACGAAATAGGCCGCCGACAGGTCGATGGTCCGCTCGGCCGCGGCGAGCGCCAGCAGATACATCAGCTGCATGCTGTCGCCACCGGCCCGGGGCGAGGAGATGAACATCTGCGCGCGGCGGTCGCCGGCGGGTTGCAGCGGCGGGAAGTAGCCGTTCCCCTGCAGCACGCGGCCGGAGGTCTTCATCCAGTTGTCGACGAAGGCCGCCTGGATCTGCGCGACTGCGGGTCCTTCCACCCGGTAATGGGAGTCGCGCCAGTAGTCGGGGTTCTGGGCGTCGCCGCGCCACTGGTCGGCGATGCCGACACCGCCGGTAAATCCGACTCTGCCATCGACCACCAGCAGCTTCCGGTGCGTCCGGTTGTTCATCCTGGCCAGCGAGTACCAGTGCAGAGGATGGTACTGCTCGACCTCGACGCCGGCGTCGCGCAGGGCGGGGATCGTGTCCCCATCCATTTTCTGGCTGCCGACCCAGTCCAGCAACACATGGACCTTCACGCCGGCCTTCGCCCGTTCGACGAGCGCCTCGCGGAAGTCCTTGCCGATCTCGCCGGACCAGTAGATGTAGGTCTCGAAGGTGATGGTGTGCCGCGCGCCCCGGATCGCCGCCAGCATGGACGGGAATATCTCGTCGCCGTTCTGCAGGTCCTCGATCTTGTTGCCGTCCAGCACCGGCGGCCCGAGCAGCGTGCCCAGCTCGTGCATGAACTGGGGATCGCTGATGCCGTAGAGGTGCTTCAGCGGCTTCTGGATCTGCTTTTCCGGTCCGAGGAAATTCAGCACCAGAATGGTGACGAGGACGATCATCACCGCGCCGATCAATCCGGTGATGATCAGATGCTCCTTGATCCAGTCCAAAAGCCGTTCCTCCCGCTCCGCCTTGATTGGCGGTAGCGGGATAACGCGGTGCGTCGAGGAAGGATGCGCGAGTCACGAAAATTTGTTGCCGGTTCTGCCCGTCGATTTGTTGCCTGCGGAGGAACGATGGCCGCCAGACTGCGTTCATCAGCCACCAACAAGGAGAGACGTGACATGAACAACATCATCTATATCGTCGGGCTGGTCGTCGTTGTCGGCGCCGTGCTGGCCTTCGTATTCTGATGCTGCGGGCCGCGCCGATTTCCCGGCGCGGCTTCGCCATCCGGATTTCCGCGCCGGTGGCGTACTCGCCCCGGGCTGTCCGTGAAGGCGCGGAACTGGGCGTTGAACCGGCTTGCAAGTGGATCCCCGCCAGTCAGGCCATGCCATCCTGACTTTTGTGGTAAGGATGGGACACGCCTTGCGGACGGTTCAGGGACCCAGCAGCGGAATGGTGATCGACGTGTTCTTGCGCACGTCGAACTTGGCGTCGTCGAATTTCGGTTTCGACATCACCTCGTCGTGGATCACCGAGAAGCCGTAGCTTTCCTTCGGAAGACCGAGCGCCTTGCCGAATTTGTCGTTGCCGTCGGCGTCGTGATAGAGGCTGATCGCGTAGGTGCCGGCCGGCAGGTTCCTGAACACCAGCCGCGCCGAGTTCTTGCCGTTGAGCGGGACGGCGGCGTTCTGGGTGAACTTGCCGTCGGGAAAGGCGGCAGGGTCGTTGAAGAGCGCGGCCCTGACGACTCCGCTGGTCTCCTTGGCGCCGGTCACCTCGACCGTGAGCGAATAGCCCTTTGCAGCAGGCTGCGCCGCGCCCGCGAAACCCGACGCCAAGCCTGCCAGCAGCGCCGCGACCGTCACCGTCAACCCTCTTTGAGCCATGGGAACTCGTTCATACCGCCTGCATAACGAATGTGCAGTAGGAGAACGCGAATCGCGCTACCCGGGTTCCCGCGACGAACCTCGCGCGTGGCCAGCCTGTCAGTCGCCGATGGTCAGCCCGTGGCGCCGGGCGACCGAGACGATCTTGGGGATATCGAGCGCGCCGGAGGGAATTTCCGCATCCATCTCGGTGAACATGCGCGCTGCATTGCTGCCGCCACCGCTGATGCTCAGCATGCGGCCGCCGCCCGGGGCGAAGCGGAACCAGTGGGTGGTCCCGGCCGGCAGATGCACCAGCGTGCCGGGTCCGGCACGCAGGTGTCTGTCGTCATAACCGAACTCCACGGTCCCCTGCATGACGAAGAACGACTCGTCCCAGCCATGGCTGTGCGGCGGCGGCCCGCTGCCTGCGGGTCCCTCCTGCAGGAATATCTCGTAGCCGCCGGTGGCGTCTTTCGAGGCGAGCACGGTGACGTGCTCGCCCACCACGTCGAGCGGCGCGGCGTAGTCGGCGGGAGAAACCACGATGGGCTTTGCGGTCATGGCGATTGTCCCTTGCTGGCCATCGGCGCATGGACGCGCCGGCGCCAGATTACCAGCGTCGCCGCCGCGCCGCCAAGTGGACCAGCCGCTCAAAGCGGCACCAGGTCTCCGTTCGGCAGGCCGCTCTCGCCGAGCACTTGCTTGGCCGCCTTGCGGTAGGCCGGGAAGTCGCCGATCACCACCATCCAGGTGAACACCCGCTTCACGCCGCCGATCTCCCGCTCATAGGGCGAGAAGCCCAGCGGCATTACCGAGAACGGCCCGTCGCTGTGGTTCGGCAGGTGCCGGGCGCAGAACGCCTGGAACGCGTCGTAGTCCTCCAGGCGCACCAGCTCGAAATACGGCACCGCGTCCCGGCGCGCCTTGTTGACCCGCCGCAGCACCTGGGTGGGGAACAGCCCGGCGGTCCAGCGCGGGTTGATCTCGGTGATCAACACCTCGCCGTCCCGGCCAATGAAATAATCGATGCCCAGGCAGTCGCCGGTCTCGGTACCGAAGCCGAACTTGCGGGCATAGGCGCCCACCTTCAGCAGCTCGGCCTTCTGCGAATCGGTCACCGGCGGGTCGGCATAGATGAAGTTGCCGATCCACAGGCCGTCGGTCACCAGGATGCGCCTCACGTTGTCGAGCGCCACCGAATCCTCGGTGATCAGCAGGTCGGCGGTCCACTCCTCGTAGTTCTCGAGCTGCAGCCGCTGCTGCACCAGTACCGAATCGGTCGAGCGGTAGTCCTTCAGGTATGCGTCGGCCTCGGCCGTGTCGCCGACCGCCTTGACGCTGCGCGCGCCGGGCTGGCCGGTCATCTTCAGGATGATCCGGTTCTCGTGCTTCGCGAAGAAGTCCTCGACCCGGTTGTTACCCTTCAGCGGCTGCTGGGCGATGATCGTCTCGGGCGTGGGAATGCCGAACAGCGGCGCGTTCTCGGCGAAGTGGAACTTGGAGTTCAGCTTCAGCATGCGCTCGATGGCGCCCTGGTCCTTGTGCAGCACCTGGTTCGACCGGCTCATCATCAGCAGGGTCAGCAGATCGACCTTGGGCAGCATGCCGGCGATGGTCTCGTAATAGGTCTCGACCGGCGCATAAAGCAGGTGGTCGAGCGGCACCATCTCGGCGCCGGCCTTGGCTGCCATGGCGTGCTGGTTGCGCAGGAAGCCGTCCCACGGCGGCCGCGAGAACGCATCAAACAGCGCCACGTAGTCCGCCGGCTTGCTGATCGACAAAAGCGCCGACTGCAGCATGGCGAGAAGCTGGTTCTGCTCGTAGTGGTCCGCCTTCTGCTTCTCGGTCAGCTCGTCCATGTTGAAGTGCAGCGGCAAATCGTCCGCCGCCATGGCATAGAGCGTCGGCAAGGGCCGGTCGGGAAAGAACGAGCCGACCTTCATGGCGCGCACCCCGCGCGGCGACAGGCCGAATCCGAAGGCGCACCGCGCCATGCGAGCCGAGACATGCGATCCTCCCCAGGACAATTTTCCGCCGCGATCATTCCCCCTCGCCGGTGCCGTTGCAAAGGGAATCCGATACCCTGAATGATTAATATCGGCGGCGCTGATTGATTTGTGACGGCGGTCGGGATAGACGGTCTGTAGGGAAGTTGCATTGCAGGCGGCGCGACGGGTCGCCCAGACGCAGGAGAGGATGTGTCCATGAACATCAATGTCGATACGAACAAGCTGCAGTCGAAGACTCCGACCAAGGAAGAGATGATCGCGCGTGCCGAGGCGCTGCTGCCGGCGCTGCGCGAGCGCGCCGCCGAGGCCGAGAAGAACCGCCGCCTGCCCGACGAGACGATCGCCGAGTTCCGCGCCGCCGGCTTTCCGAAGATCCTGCAGGCGAAGCGCTTCGGCGGCTACGAGCTGGGCCCCGACACCGCGGTCGAGGTGATCCGCACCATCTCCACCGCCTGCGGCTCGAGCGGCTGGGTCACCAACCTGTTCGTCATCCACACCTGGCAGGCCAGCCTGTTTCCGATCGAGGCGCAGGAGGAATACTGGGGTGGCAGCGACGACCGGCTGTGCTCCACCGCATCCTTCGCCATGAACAGCAAGATGGAAGAGGTCGAGGGCGGCGTCCGCCTCACCGGGCGCTGGAAGTTCTCCAGCGGCTGCGATTTCGCCGACTGGTTCATCATCATGAAGCCCAGTTCCACCTGCTTCGACTGGATGCTGATCCCGCGCGGCGACGCCACCATCGTCGACGACTGGTTCGTGTCGGGCCTGTGCG
>JBKJNE010000371.1:0-2783 GCA_046596015.1 Alphaproteobacteria bacterium | reverse complement strand
CAGCGCCGAGATGCGCTGCAGGCGGTCGGGGGTGAACGCCTCCTTCGGGATATAGACCTGGACCGACGCGAAGCCGCCATAAGGGTCGAGCCGGATGAAGGACTTGGCGTGCGGCCGCTCCAGCAGGCGCAGGATGCCGATGGCGATCTCGAACAGCTCGTCCGGGTCGATCTGGAACAGGTCGTCGCGCGGGAAGAGCTGGAGGATGTTGGCGAAAATCTTGCCGTCGTGGCTGTAGCGGTTGAACCCGGCGCGCCCGGTCACGATGGCGGCCTTGCGCCGCAGCAGGGGGATCGACTTGAGCGCCATGCTGTAGGCGAGCGACGTGAACATGCCGATGAAGCGCCATTCGCCGATCAGCCTGCCCGCGTCGTCGTAGCGCTTCACCCCGACATAGTCGAGCTGGGCGGGGCGGTGAACGGTCGAGCGCCGGTGCGCCTTGCCGATGATCAGCGGCGTCGGATGGGCAAGGAACGAGCGGGCGGTCGGCGACAGCACCGAATCGGTGCCCTGCTCGCGCAGCACCGGGAACGCCGGGTCGCGAGTCAGGCCGAGGCCGGCGTCGGGGTCGGTCACCGCGTGCAGCGCGCCGTCCCGGTCGACGAAGTCGTACTCGCGAAAGCCCAGGAAGGTAAAATTGTCATCGGCCAGCCAGTTCAGGAAATCCACCGCTTCCTGCACGTCCTCGGCCGGCGCCGGGCCGGGATGGGCCAGCAGCCAGTCGACCGCGCTGCGGAGCCGGGCGACCATGGGCTGCCAGTCCTCGAAGGTGGTGCGCGCGTCGGCCAGCACCGCCGCGACGCCCGACTCGACCTGCTTCAGCAGCGCGGGCGAGGTCTGCTGGTCGATCTCCAGATACATGTAGGATTCGACGTAGCCCAGGCCCTGCCGCGTGCGCAGGCCGGCGACGTCGCGCTCGACCGTCATCACCGGGTGTACCAGTAAGGTGATCTCGCGGTCCTGGCGGGCCAGTTCGGCGGTGACGGAATCGACCAGGAACGGCATGTCGTCGTTGACGATCTCGACCACGGTGTGACGGTCCTGCCAGCCGGTCTCCTCCAGAGACGGGTTGAAGACCTGGACCTTGGCCGTCCCCGGCGCGCGCGCGGCGGCGAACCGCCACAGCGACAGCGCAAGGGCGAACAGACTCTCCGGCCGCCGGTCCAGCAGGTCCTCGGGCGTGACGCCGGCGAAGAACCGCGTCATGAATTCCAGGAACGGACCGGCTTCGGCGGCGTTCAGGCTGTCCCGCGCCAGTTCGCCGATGCGGTCCAGATGCTGCTGCTTCCGGTCCCAGCGGTTGTCCATCTCTCCCCCTTTCGTCCGGACTCGCGCCTATCGGGCCTCCGGGCGGTTGCTCTGCTACAATATAGGGACTGTGTGGCGGTTTGGCGAAGCCGCGCGGGAGAGCGCCTGCCGGGAGGGGAACGCCGATGCCAGACATGCCCGTGGATCACGACACCGGCCTGCCGTTCCTGACCGAACTGCTGACCTTTCTCGTGACCGCCATCGTGGTGGTGCCGGTCTCGCGGATGCTGCGGATCAGCCCGATCATCGGCTTCCTGGGCGTCGGCGTGCTGGTCGGCCCGTCGGCGATCGCCCGCGACCCCGAGCGGATCGAGGCGCTGGCCGAGCTGGGCGTGGTATTCCTGATGTTCTCCATCGGCCTCGACCTGTCGCTCGACCGGCTGTGGAAGGCCAGGCGCTACGTCTTCGGCATGGGCTCGCTGCAATTGCTGGGCTGCGGCGCGGTGATCGGCGGGCTGGCCTATCTGTGGGGCAACAATTGGGCCGCCAGCCTGCTGCTCGGCCTCAGCATGGCGCTGTCGTCGACCGCCATCGTGATGCAGCTGCTGGTGGAGCGCGGCCAGATGTCCTCGCGCGCTGGCCGGACCAGCTTCGCCATCCTGCTGTTCCAGGACCTGGCGGTGGTGCCGATCCTTTTCCTGACGGCATTGCTGAGCACCCGCGGTGGCGCGTCCGACCTGTCCAGCCTCGCCCTCAGCCTGGGCAAGGCCGTCCTCGCCGTCACCGTCATCCTGGTGCTGGGGCGGTTGCTGCTGCGCCCGTTGTTCCGGCGGGCCGCCGGGCTGCACAGCCCCGAGCTGTTCATGGCCATGACCCTGCTCGCCATCCTGGGCACGGCGGTCGCGACCTTCCACGCCGGCCTGTCCATGGCGCTGGGCGCGTTCCTCGCGGGCATGCTGCTGGGCGAAAGTGAATTCCGCCATCAGAGCGACGCCAACATCCAGCCCTTCAAGGGCCTGCTGCTCGGCCTGTTCTTCATTTCCATGGGCATGCGCATCGACCTGTCGCTGATCATGGACGACTGGGGCAACGTCGCCATCGCGGTGCTGGGCCTCTATGCGATCAAGACCGCGGTGATCACACTGCTGGCGCTCGCCTGGCAACACACCCTGTCGCAGGCGCTGCAGGTCGGCTTCAACCTCGGGCAGGGCGGCGAGTTCGCCTTCGTCGTCGTCGCGGCGGCGCTCGCGGGAGCGGTCATCGCTCCGGAGACCGCCCAGTTCATGCTGGTGGTCACCGGCCTCAGCATCGCCGTCACGCCGTTCGCCGGCATGCTGGGGGAATGGATCTCGCGCAAGGCTGCCGAGCGTGCGTCAACCGAACAGCCCGGCGGCGCACCTGGAGATTTCGCCGACCTCGAGGATCATGTGGTGATCGCCGGCTTCGGCCGGGTCGGGCGGACGGTGGGGCAGCTGCTCTCAGAGCGCCAGGTACCGTACGTGGCGCTCGACATGGACGCCGATCTGGTGTCGCGG
>JBKJNE010000323.1:0-2735 GCA_046596015.1 Alphaproteobacteria bacterium | reverse complement strand
GTTGCCCATGTTGTCGCGGTAGGCGCCCTTGGGCCGGCCGGTGGTGCCCGAGGTGTAGATCATGGAATTGGCCTGGCCGGGCAGCAGCGCGGGCATGATGGTGGTGGGATCGCCCAGCAGGTCGGCGACGCTCAGCATGTCCTTGCCTGGCGGGCCGTCGAACACGACGATCTGGCGCACCTTGGGGATGTCGGCGCGGATCTGCTCCAGCACCGGCGCAAATTCGGCGTCGGCGAAGATGAAATCGGCGTCGGAATTATCGACGATGTACGCCACTTCCTCGGGCGCCAGGCGGTAGTTCATCGGCACCGAGGTGGCGCCGCACTTGCGCCCGGCGGCCATCATGGCGACGATCCAGGGCGAGTTGCGACCGAACCACACGACCCGGTTCATAGGCTCCAGGCCCAGCTTGATGAAAGCGTTGCCCAGCCGGTTGGCGTTCTCTTCCAGCTGGGCATAGGTCCAGCGGATGATCGTGCCGTCGGGCCGGTCGTCGATCACCGCCAGCTTGTCCGGCTGCGCGCGCGAGATGTCGGTCAACGGATCGTTCATCGTCAGTTCCCCTTGTTACCGTGCGGTTCTTTCCCGGACGCAGCAGACCAGCAGGGACGGCGGATCGTCAAGCTTCGTTCATTCCTTGACGACGAACTCCTTGACGATCATGACCTCCAGGCTCGACGGATCCTTCATGGCCGGCGCGGCGGCGTGGGCGACGCCGGGGTTGGCGAACCAGGAGGAATCATAGCCGCCGCAGAACGTGGGCTCCCCGCCGCGCACGGTGTTGCGGGAATAGCGGCCGACGGCCGGCATGGCGAACACCGGCGGCGCCTTGCCGGCCATGGTCCGCAGCGTGCGCAGGATCTTCATGCCCTCGCGCGGCCATTTGCCGTCCTTGACCACCTTCTCGTCGACCGGCAGCACGACCTGGCTGTCCGTGTCGATGAACATGGCTTCCTGGAAGGCGACTTCCTCCCAGAACGGCGAGCCCGGCTCGCGCACCAGCGCGTCGGCGCTCTCCAGCCAGACCTCGGCGACGCCGTGGAAGCGCGACGTCGCGCTCAGCGTGCCGGGCAGCGGATGGTTCTGCACATAGCGCACCAGCCCCGGCATCTGCATGACGAGATCGGCGTGGGTGCCGATCCAGTACTCGTGGAACTCGTCATGGCCGATATCCGGCCGCTTGCGGAAGAACGAGGCGAATTTCAGCATCAGGCCTTGATCACGTGTTCGGTCACCATCATGCGGATGGTCGCGGCGGTATCCTTGAACGCCGCTTCGTCCGCGTCCACCGCCTTGTGCTCTTGTGTCGGGCCGGAGGCGCGCGCGTCGGCGAGGCTGTCGAACCAGGTGGCGCCGTAGCCGTCGCAGAACACTGGCGCGCCCGACCGGTAGGCGCCTGCCTTCACGTGGTTCTGCACGTGCCGGCGCACGCCCGGAATGGCGGCGACCAGCGGCCCGTGCACGTCTTTCCAGTGCTTCTGGAACGCGGCGATGTCCATGCCTGCTTTATGGGTCGTGGTCTTGATGCTTTTCACGCCCGCGCGCGGCCAGGAGCCGTCGAGGATGGTGTGCTCGTCGACCAGCAGCAGCGCGAGCGAGGGCCGGTCGATGAACTTCATCTCGTCGGCGACCACTTCGGGCCAATAGCGGCTTTCGGTGTTCCGCTTCAGCGCGTCGGCGCTCTCGAACCACACCTCGACGACGCCGTCATAAGGCGGCGTCGCGCCGGCGCGGGTCTCGGGCAGCGGATGGTTCTGGGTGTAGCGGACCAGCCCCTGCAGGCCCATCACCACCTGCGAATGCCTGGTCAGCCAGTAGTCGTAGAACTCGTCGTCGGGCATGCCCGGACGCTTCCGGAAGAACTCCACCGCCTTCAGCATCGCATTCTCTCCCCGTATCCCGGTGCATTTCAGCACACGGCTGCTGTACGGTCACGCGTGAATTTCCGTGGACTCACCTCACCGCCTGACGCATCCTTTACTCTGGATGGGAGCGCGACCGTGGGGATGGCTTGCGCTCCGCACATCGGAAGGAGACCGCAGTGACCGACGTCGAAGTGAACCGCATGGCCGACCCCATCCGGCCGGATTCCCCGCAAGACGTGAACCTGCTCGACGTCGAAACCCAGGAATGCCCGTATCCCGCCTACAAGGTACTGCGCGACGACGCGCCGATCTGGAAGGATCCGGTCACCGGCTTCTACACCGTCACCCGCTATGACGATCTGCGGCAGGTGCTGATGGACACCGAGGCGTTCTCCAGCGACCGCAGCGTGGAGGACACCCGCATCAACACCGAGCGCTCGAAGCGCATGAAGCAGCTCTACGAGGAGAAGGGCTGGCTGCCGGCCGCGACTCTCGCCGCCCGCGACGACCCGGACCACCGGGCGCTGCGCAACCTGTTCGACAAGACCTTCCGCGCCGGCAAGATCAAGGAGCTGGACGGCGACGTCGAAGCGCTGGCCTACCGGCTGATCGACGACTTCATCGCCGATGGCCACTGCGACTGGGTGCGCCAGTTCGCCGTGCCGCTGCCGCTGATCATTATCGGCCGCCAGATGGGCGCGAAGGAAGAAGACATCTGGCAGATCAAGGCGTGGACCGACGCCTGGGTGAAGCGCCTCGGCATGATGCAGACCGAAGAAGAAGAGCGCTGGTCCGTCGAGATGGAGCTCCAGCAGCAGCACTATTTCCAGCCGATCATCGAGCGGCTGCGCCGGGAGCCGGACAATTCCC
>JBKJNE010000244.1:0-9653 GCA_046596015.1 Alphaproteobacteria bacterium | reverse complement strand
CCGGATCTGATTGGTGATCGAGATATTCACCGACATGCCGAGCGGGTCGCCCGGCGCGGCCTCGATGGTGCCGGAGATCGGTGATGCCTGGCGCGGATCTCGGACGATGGCGACGGGGATCAGCTCGATATCGGTGGTCAGCGCGTTGGTCGGGTCCACATGCGTCCAACCGGCGCCGGGCAGGTAGATCTGCACCCAGGCGTGGGTCGCGCCGCCGCCGACCACTCCCGCCGCGTTCGACCCCGGATCCTGCGCGGCGTCATAGATATAGCCGCTGACGAAGCGGGCGGCGAGGCCCAGGCTGCGCATGGCTTCCATCATGAAAAAGGCGAAGTCGCGGCAGGTACCGAAACCGGCCTGCAGCGTCTCGAGCGGCGACAGGGTGCCGTAGATATCGCGCGGGATATAGACGAAATTGTTCTTGATCGCCGCCGCGATCTCGCGGATCAGCGGCAGGGTTTCCTTGGTGCCGGCCGTACCCTCGGGCATCGACAGGAAGCTCTTCGCCCAGAGGTCGATCGTGTGATCGGGATCCTGCACGTGGCGTTCCTGCAGCCCTGCCAGGTCGCGAATCTCGTCGGCCGAATACGCGAGAGGCAGGTTGCGGGCATGATCGGACAACATCGCCTCGGGCTGCATGAACGCGAAGCGTTCGACATCGAGCGTACTGTCGATCACCAGTTCGGTCGTTTGGCAGTCGAAGTCCACATAGGCGATGCTGTTGCCGAATACGTCGTACTGCCAGACGATGTTGCGGGGCGGCGGCGAGATCGCCATGGTCGCCTCGTGCAGCTTCATCTCGTGGCTGTCGCGCGGCCGCAGCATCAGCCGGTGCCGGCCCAGCGTGACGGGGTTCGCGTAGCTGTATGTAGTCGTATGCCTGAGCAGAAATCTCATGCGACTGGCCGTGCCCTTGCTCCTTGTCGAGCCACAGGAACGCCAGGACGCGAGGCGGGTTCCGGCGCGCGTCAATCCTGGTCGAAGGCGTCCGGGTAGGTAACGGAGCCCGCCGTTCCGCGCAGCGCGTCGGGGATCAACTCCAGCGCCATGAACGCTTCGCCGGCATAGGGCGATGCTAGCTTGCTGGCTGCCGCCGCCGAGAAGCCGAAGCGGGGATAATAGGCCGGATGGCCCAGGACGAACACCGCCTCGAAGCCCTGCGCCGTCACCGCGTCGAGACCCGCGCGCACCAGCGCCGAGCCGATGCCCTGGCGTTGCCGGCCGGGCGCGACGGCCAGGGGCGCCAGCGCGGCCGCCCGCACGCTCCAGCCGTCCATGGTGACCGGCAGCGCGCTGAACAGGATATGGCCGACGATTTCGTCAGCCTCGACCGCGACCAGCGACACGCGGACCAGTTCTTCGGTGCGCAGACGGTCTATCACTCCGGCTTCATAGTCGCCGCCGAAAGCCGCCCGGTTGAGCACCCGGATGTGGCCGTGATCGGCGTCGATCTCGTCCCTTATCCTCATGACCGGCCTATTCGGGCAGCAGCCATCCGGCTGTCACCGGGCCTTCCGCGGCCAGCGTTTCCACCAGCCAGGGCAGGGCGGCCGCAGCCGCGTCGGGAAGGGTAAAGGGAGGGTTCACGATGAAGAGACCCGAGCCTGTCATCCCCCGTTCCGGCGTGTCCGGCAGCATGCACAATTCCACCCTGTAGGTCTTGCGGATACCCGCCGCGAGCATGGCGAGTTCCATCGCTCTCACACGTGACCTGTCGATAACGGGGTACCACCAGATGTATATCCCGCCGGGAAACTTTTTCCACGCCCGCGCAACCGCCGCGGCGACCAGCGCGTAGTCGGTCTTGATCTCGTAGCTTGGGTCGATCAGGCACAGCGCCCGCCGCTCCGGCGGCGGCATGTGGGCGATCAGGCCGCGCAGTCCGTCGGATCTCTCCACATGCACCCGGTGACGTTGCCTGGCAAGGGCCGAGAGGCTGGCTTCGTCCGTTGGATGCAACTCGTGGAACACTGCGCGGTCCTGTTCCCGCATCAGCGCCATGATCAGCCAAGGCGATCCCGGATAGGTCCGCAGGCCGCCGTCGCCGTTCAGCGACCGCACCAGCGCCAGGTAGTCCGACAGCAATTCCGGCGCCACCGCCGCGTGCGGCATCAGGCGGCCGATACCGGACCGGTATTCGGCGGTCTTCTCCGCTTCCGGAGTCCGGAGATCGTAGAGACCGGCGCCTGCGTGGGTGTCGAGGAACAGCACCCCGGCTTCCTTCTGCCGCAGGTAGCGGGCGACGAACGCGCATACCCCGTGCTTGAGCACGTCGGCATGGTTTCCGGCGTGAAATCCGTGGCGGTAGGACAGCATGGCGTGGCCGGGGCATGAGGACGGTTGCGCCGCACTTTGGTCACCGCCCGCCCGCCGATCAAGCGTCAATCGGACCTGGTCTGGTGCGCAAAAGCAGAAGGGGCGGGCCGTTGCGGGCCCGCCCCTTCGTGGCTGATGCTGGTGTCAGCTTACCAGCGGTAGGTCGACTGGATGGTGATCAGCCGCGGCATGCCGAGCTGACCGGTGAAGTCGCCGGTCTTGGCCAGCGGCTTGTCCTGGATGCTGTAGACGTAGTGATCGTTGCCGCAGTTCGAGCAGATCAGCGCGAACTCCCACGGACCATCGCTCTGGTACAAGCGCAACGAGGCGCTGATCAGGGTGCGCGACGGGACGGCGGTGCCCGGCTCGCGCAGGCCTTCGCGGCCCTTGGTGAAGTGGATCACGTCGCCGGTAAGGGCGAAGTTCCACTGGTCCGTGATGGCCGTGTCCCAGGTGAAGCCCACGGCGCCCTGGAACGGAGCCCCGCCATAGTTCTCGCCCGACATGTCCTGGACGAAGCCACCGGTGCCGGTCGGGACGCAGAGCACCGCCAGTTCCGGACGATAGGTCGCGGCGCTGGGAGTATTCTGGCCCGCATAGCACTGGGCTGCCGGGAAGCTGCTGTACTTCAGGTCGTTGTACTGGGCAGACGCGCGGAACTGCAGCTCGTCGGTCGCCTGCAGGAACATGTTGCCTTCGATGCCCTTGTTGACGGCCCCCGCTGCGTTCTGGATGGTGAAGTTGGTGGTCACCGGGTTGAACACCGCCACTTGCAGGTCGCTGTACTTCATACGGTACAGCGCGATGTCGCCGGTCAGGATGCCGTCGAACCACGAGCCCTTCATGCCGATTTCGAAACCCTTAACCGTCGATCCGTCGAAGGTCAGGATCGGGTTGACCTCGGCGCTGGTCGCCCGGATCGGGTTGCCGTTGCTGTCGAACCGGATCGAGCCGTCGGGATTCTTCGAATAGAAGTTGCCCATCGTGCCGGGGTTGGAAGTGCCCGCCGCCTGGTAGCCGGTCTTGTAGGAGACGTAGACCATCAGGTCGTCCATCGGCTTCCAGCTCAACGTCGCCTGCGGCGAGGTGTTGTGGAAGCTGCGGGTCAGGTCGTACTCGGTGCCGGAATGGGCGAACGGATTGGCTGTCTCGGGCAGGCCGATTGCCGTAAAGAACTGGTCGAGGCGGTTGAAGTACTGGATGCCGTGGGTCTTGCGGTTGTCCTCGCTGTAACGCACGCCGCCCGACAGCTCGAGGGTGTCGGTGATGTCCCAGCGCAGTTCACCGAACACCGACCAGCTCGTGACGTCGTTGTCGTAGTGGTGGTGATAGGTGAGGAAGCTGCCGTTGTAGAAATCCGGGTAGAAGGCGCTGTCGGGCGCCGGACCCAGCGGGAAGATCTGCACCGGGGCGTCCAGGTCGCGGAACATGTCCTCGTAGAAGCCGCCGAGCATGAAGTTCACCGGGCCGTCATAATCGGACCGCAACCGCAGTTCGCTGGTGAAGCTGTGGCCGCCTTCGCCCTGCTTCGACGCAACGACGCCGTAGGTGTAGTCGTACTGGGTCAGCTCGCGCTGCTTGTAGTCCCAGTAGCCCGACACCGAGGTCAGCGTCAGGTCGTCGGTGACCCGCCAGTTCATCTCCAGGGTGGTGAGGAAGTTGCGGACATGGTTGTAGTAATGATCGTCGTTGTCGTCGAGCGTCGGATTGCTGTCGAACCATGCCTGCGGTGGCTGCACGGCCGAGCGCCGCCAGTGAATCTTGCCGTCGCAGACCTGGGTCGGATCCTTGACCAGGCCGAAGAATCCGGTGTTCAGGTAAGGGCTGCCGCCAACGCCATCGGCGCAGGCGATGACCGACGCCGCACCCGCGTCATTGTCGCGGGTGTCCGCGGCGAAGATTTTCAGCGTGGCGTCGAAATTATCCGACGGCTCGAACACCGCGGTGATGCGGCCGACATACTGCTTGGTCCTGGGCTGCTCGCTAAACTGGTTGGGGTTCGTGGGGTAGAGCGCGTCGGTCTCGAACGGGCTCAGGTTCCGCGGGACGCCGATCATTTCGGCACCGTCGTTCTTGTAGTAGCCGCCCTGCATGAACTCGCCACGGCCGGCGATGCGGATCCTCAGCTTCTCGTTGACCGGGATCGACACGCCGAATTCGATGCTCGGATCCTCGGAGCGGAACTCGTAGCTGACCTTGGCGAAGCCCTCATAGTCTTCGCCGGGGCTGATCGAGGTGACCGAGATCACGCCCGCCGGGCTGTTCTTGCCGAAGAACAGGGTCTGCGGACCCTTAAGCACTTCGACGCCGGCCAGGTCGAAGAAGCCCACGCTCGCCATGTGGCCGCGGGTGAACGAGAAGCCGTCGATCACGAAGGCGACCGGCTGTTCGGCGCCGTAGTCCGACGCCTGGCGGCCGATGCCGCGGATGATGAAGTTGCCGCCGGCGCCGCCGCCCGAGGCCTTGTTGACCTCGACGCCCGGGAGCTGGGCAGTCAGTTGCGTCACGTCGGTCGTGTTGTAGCGCTGGATCTGGGTCTCGGTCAGCACCGACAGGGCGACCGGCGTGTCGAGGGCGCGCTCCTCGGTCTTGCGGGCGCTCACCATGACGGTTTCGATCGTCGATCCCCGGGCCTGTGGCGCGGGCTGTTGCTGCGTCGGCTGCGGTGCGGGCGTATCCTGGGCTGCAACGGGTCCGCTCAAGCCGATCAGCAGCGCCACTCCCGCCGTGCCGGCGAGCAGGCGACCGGAGAATCCGCCGCTCCTGTGGTGTCCAATCATTATCACGCTTTTGATCTCCCCTGTTGACGGCGGCCGAGTCGGGCGCCGGATTTCTGGTTTCACGCTTGGGGATTGTCCGTGATGTCGGCCCGTAGGCCTCGCGTCGCCATGGGCTTCCCCTGAAAGCCGGCAACGCGCATAGAACCCTCCCCAAGGTGGCGTTCGCGCATTCGATGTTACCGAAATGAGAACATAGATACGCACAAACATTCAAGCGTGATTTCTACGGCGGTGTCGGCTTTGTGACCGGTGTGTCAAATCAGCTACAGTCACGGGCGCAGGCTGAATATCGCTGCGCGCCTTTCAGGGGATATTCCGGCCTGTCGCCGCGACATCCGCTTTACCGGCGCATGCCGCCCCGGCCCTGGGCGTCGTCAGGAAAGGGGCGGATCGGCTGATCCGCCTCAGCGGGTTATGAACGTCGCCACCCCGGTGGACGGCACGAAAAAGCCTGAATTGCCCCTTACGGACGTAACCGTCGCGGAACCCGCGGGACACCGCGAGACATCTGGCGCTGGAGGTGAAAGCGGTCGTTCCTGGCCGGTTGCGACCCGACCGCGCCTTGTTGGTCGGGGTGGCGTGAGGCATGTGTCCGTGCTCTTATGTCGCCCCCGGACGGAAAAAGGAGCGGCATTGGTTCAGCCCGCTGAAACAATCCGGCCACGACGTGGTGACACGGTTCTGCAACTGGCTGCCGCCCTTGGGTTGGCGCTGGCCCTGTCGGCAGGCGGCCCAATTGCGTATGCCGAGGCCGCGGGCGAGACCGCGCCGCCCAGGCAGAAGCGGGTGATCGTCAAGCAGGCCAAGCCGCCGGAGCCCGAGCCGTCGCGCGTCGATACCAATCCCAGCCCTTGGACCGGCGACCTCGACGGCATGAAGGACCGGCAGGTCATCCGCATCCTCGTGCCCTACAGCAAGACCCTGTTCTTCTACGACAAGAACAAGGAGATGGGCGTCGTCCACGACCTCGGCGTGTCGCTGGAGAAATGGGCCAACCAGCAGTCCTCGCCCGGGCCCGGCAAGAAGGGCCTGAAGGTGGTGTTCGTCCCGGTGCCGGAAGAACGCCTGCTGCCCGATCTGATGGCGGGGCTGGGCGACATGGCGGCCGGCGGTCTTTCCGTCGGCGACGACGGCCAGGGCCGGATCGATTTCGGCGGCTCGCTGGCGCCCGACAGCGGTGCGGTGATCATCACCCGCAAGCGCGGCGACCCCATCGGCACGCTGGACGACCTGTCCGGGCGTGAGGTGGTGATCCACCGGTCGAACGCCTCCTATGAGCCCCTGCGCGCGCTGAGCGGCCGCCTCGAAGCCCAGGGCAAGCGGCCGATCAGGCTGATCGCGGCGCCCGAGGATCTGCAGGACGAGGACCTGCTGCAGATGGTCAGCGGCGGCCTGGTCAACATCGCGGTGGTCGATGGTTACGTGGCGGCCTTCTGGAGCAAGATCATCCCTGGCGTCGTGGTGAACGGCGACCTGCTGGACCGCGGCGGTACCGCGCTCGGCTGGGCGGTGCGCAAGGACAGCCCGGAACTCAAGCGATTGCTGGAAGGATTCACCGCCCGCGGCAATGGCGACACCTTCGCCGCCGGCGCGTCGCTCAAGAAGTACCTCGGCGAGACCGCGCTGCCCACCAACGCGACCGCCCAGAAGGAGATCGACAAGTTCAACCAAGCCATCGACATGTTCAAGAAGTACGGCGACGCCTACGACTTCGACCACCTGATGATGATGGCGCTCGGCTACCAGGAATCGCGCCTGAACCAGCAGGCCCGCAATCCCTACGGACCCGTGGGCATGATGCAGATGACGCCATCGACCGCGTCCACGTCGGCGGTCGCGATCAAGGGCATCGACAAGGATGCGGCCCGGAACGTGGAGGCAGCGGCCAAATATCTGAGATACATAGCGGACTCCTACCTGGACGACCCGAATATCAATCAGATGAACCGCACCCTGATGGCATTCGTCGGCTACAATGTGGGGCCGAAGAACCTGGAGATCATCCGCGACGCCGCCGTCAAGCGCGGGCTCAACCCCAACGTCTGGTTCCAGAACGTCGAACTTGCCGCCGCGCAGACCATGGGCCGTAAGTCGGTCGAGTACGTCTCCAACATCTACAAGTATTACACGGCCTACCGCATCACCGTCGGCGACCCTTCGTTGCGCGAGAAGCCGGCCGAGCCGGCCGTTGCCCAGCCGGGCGCCGCGGCTCCGCCGGTCACGGTGACCCAGCGCTGAATAACAAGCACTCATGAAGATTTGATCTGGCGTCGTGCATTTCTGAATGACGCATGTTCGATATTGCGTTGCAGAAATGCTGCTATTCGGAAAAAGCCTGACCTATCATTCAAGTAGTGGCGATAAGTTCTTGGCCGACATCTGGGAGCGCCTTATATGTCGCTCGCGACGCGAACGGGCCGGTTGATTTTTACCTCCGTGCCGGCAAGGGCTGACGGGATATGCGTGACATTCGCACCACATGCAGATTGACGGTCCGCCCGGACCTCCAGTGTTTTGTATTGCGGCGCACATAACGCTCAAGGGCCTCATGCGACTCCTCCGTCATTCTCTTGGGTTCAGGCTGCCGGCAACGTTGCTGGGCGTTGCGTTGCTCGTGGCGTGCGGTGACGCCGCGCCGCGCGAGGATGCTGCCAAGTCCGCCATGACCATTACCACCGCTGCCGTCAAAGCCAAGCCCATGGCGCGGGCCATTACGGTGATGGGCACGGTCGTCGCCTGGGAGGAGATGCCGGTCGGCGCCGAGGTCGGCGGCCTGGCGATCACCGAAGTGCTGGTCGACGAGGGCGACGAGGTCAAGCGCGGCCAGGTGCTCGCGCGGCTCAATGACTCGGTGCTGCGCGCGCAGCTTGCCCAGCAGGTGGCCAACATCGCCGCCGCGCGGGCGACGCTGACGGAAGCCCAGGCCAACCTGAAGCGCGCCGAGGATCTGCTGCCCAAGGGACACATCAGCGGCCAGACCGCCGACGCCAGGCGCGCCGCCGCCGGCACCGCCCAGGCGCAACTCACGCTGGCGCAGGCGTCGCGCGACGAGACGGCCGCCAGGCTCGCGCAGACGCGCATCACCTCACCCGACGACGGCTATGTTTCAGCCCGCAGCGCCGTCATCGGCCAGATCGTCAATCCGGGCGACCAGCTGTTCCGCGTGGTCCGCGACAGCCGGCTCGAGCTCGACGCGGCAATCCCCGAGACCGCGCTGGCGACGCTGGCGCCCGGCCTGACCGTGCAGGTCAGCGCCGACGGCCTGCCGGTCGTGGCGGCGACCATTCGCGCCGTCGCACCCAGCGTCGATACCAGGTCCCGGCTTGGCGTGGCGCATATCGCCCTGCCACCCAGGTCCGGCTTCCGGCCAGGCATGTTCGCCCAGGCGAGCATCGCGCTTGACCATGGCACCGCGCTGCTGGTGCCCAGCTCCGCCGTGGTCTACCGCGACGGCGCCGCAGGCGTGTTCGTGCTGGGCAAGGACATGATGGTGAAGTTCCGTCCGGTCGGTACCGGCGAACGGGCAGGCGCCTATGTCGAGATCAGCACCGGCGTCGCGGCCGGCGAAGAGGTTGCGCTCAAGGGCGCGGGCTTCCTCGAGGACGGCGACCAGGTTACGCTGTCGCGCGAGCCCGAAGGGGCCGCCCCGCCGCTTGCCCGAACCGAGCCTCGAGTGAAATGAGGAATCTGTCCTCCTGGTCGATCAGGAATCCGGTTCCGACCGTCGTCCTTTTCCTGTTGCTGACTGTCGCCGGCGTTGTCGGCTTCAACATGCTGCGGATCAACAACACGCCCGATCTGGACGTGCCGGCGATCATCGTCACGGTCATGCAACCGGGCGCGGCGCCGTCCGAGATGGAAACGCAGGTTACCCGGCTCGTCGAGGATTCGGTGGCCGGGCTGGGCGGCGTGAAGCATATCCGCTCCATCATCAATGATGGCATCTCGGTCACTACGGTCGAATTCCAGCTCGGGACCGACACCGACCGCGCCACCAACGATGTGCGTAACGCGGTCACCGGCGTTCGCGCCGATCTGCCCGCGGACGTGGAAGAGCCGGTGGTCGAACGGATCGACGCCTCGGGCGGACCGCTCGTCAATTACGTGGTGCGCGCCGAAGGCATGTCGCCCGAGGAGTTGAGCTGGTTCATCGACAACGATGTGGCCAAGGCGCTGCTCGCCGTTCCGGGCGTGTCCCGGGTCGACCGGGAAGGCGGCGTCAGCCGCGAGATCGCCGTGCGCCTCGATCCGCAGCGGCTCGCCTCGCTCGGCATCACCGCAGGCGACGTCAGCCATCAGCTCCGGCTGACCAACGCCAACCTGCCCGGCGGCCGTTCGGATATCGGCGAGGCGGAACAGTCGATCCGCACGCTGGGCAGCGCGGTATCGGTGAAGGCGCTGGCGGGCAGCGTCATCAACCTGCCCGATGGCCGCACTGTGCGCCTGTCAGACCTGGGAAAGGTCGAGGATTCCTGGGCCGAGCCGCGCACACGCGCGCGCTTCGACGGCCAGGAAGTGGTCGGCTTCGGCATCATCCGCACGCGCGGCGCCAGCGAG
>JBKJNE010000094.1:0-6094 GCA_046596015.1 Alphaproteobacteria bacterium | reverse complement strand
ATAGCGCGAATTCTCGCGAGCGACGAGTTGGGGGGTGAGCGCTTGACCATCACCCATCATTGTCATCCCGACGAACGCCGGGCCCCAGTCTCAATGCAAGAACTATCTTGTCCGTGTCCCTGAGCATGTCGAAGGGCCTTGCACAGATGCTGATGCAGGCCCTTCGACATGCTCAGGGACACGGTGAGTGTAGAGACCGGCATCGACTGGGTCCCAGCTTTCGCCGGGATGGCAATGTAATTTTGTAGAGAGGGGAAACCTACGCCGCCCGGCGCCTGGCCTTGTCCTTCGGGCGCTTGCCGTCTTCCTCGAACAGCGAGGCGAGCTGGTCGGTCATGGCGCCGCCGAGCTGCTCGGCGTCGGTGATGGTGACGGCGCGCTTGTAGTAGCGGGTCACGTCATGGCCGATGCCGATGGCGATCAGCTCCACCGGCGACTTGGTCTCGATCCAGTTCACCACATGGCGCAGGTGCTGCTCCAGATAGTTGGCCGGATTGGCCGACAGGGTGCAGTCGTCGACCGGGGCGCCGTCCGAGATCACCATCAGCACGCGGCGGTTCTCCGATCGGGCGACGAGGCGGTTGTGCGCCCACAGCAGCGCCTCGCCGTCGATGTTCTCCTTCAGCAGGCCTTCCTTCAGCATCAGGCCCAGATTCTTGCGCGCACGGCGCCACGGCGCGTCGGCGCTCTTGTAGACCACGTGGCGCAAATCGTTGAGGCGGCCCGGATTGGCGGGCTTGCCGTTCGCCAGCCACTTCTCGCGCGACTGGCCGCCCTTCCACGCCCGCGTGGTGAAGCCCAGTATCTCGACTTTCACGTGGCAGCGCTCCAGGGTGCGCGCCAGGATGTCGGCGCAAATCGCTGCGATGGTGATCGGCCGGCCGCGCATGGAACCCGAATTGTCGAGCAGCAGGGTGACGACCGTATCGCGGAAGTCGGTGTCCTTCTCGCGCTTGAACGACAGCGGATAGTACGGATCGATGATGATGCGCGGCAGCCGCGACGGATCGAGCATGCCTTCCTCGATGTCGAACTCCCACGACCGGTTCTGCTGCGCCATCAGCCGGCGCTGCAGCCGGTTGGCAAGCTTGGCGACCGCACCCTGCAGCGCGTCGAGCTGGCGGTCGAGCTGGGTGCGCAGGCGGTGCAGTTCCTCCGGGTCGGCCAGCTCCTCGGCGGAGATGACCTCGTCGAATTCCTCGGTAAAGGTGGTGTAGGCGCGGTCGCGCTTGTCGTTGCGGCCCTGCTCGGGGCGGTAGGGCGCCTCGCCCTGGTTCTCCTGGTCGCCCTGCTCGCCGTCCATCTGCTGTTCGGTCTCGATGGTGACCGTCTCCAGCGATTCGTCGTCGGTGAGCTGCTCGCGCATCTCCACGTCGGACACGGACTTGCCATCGGGGCTCGAATCCTCGGAGTTGTCGCCGTCCCCATCCTTCTGCATCTGCTGGGATTCGGTCTGCTCCTCGCCCTCGGCGTCCTGCTCGCGGTCGTCGCCCAGCTCGTCGCCCAGGTCCAGGTCGGCGATGATCTGGCGGGTGATGCGGGCGAAGCGCTTCTGGTCCTCGAACGAGCCGTCCAGCGCGTCCAGGTCCTTGCCGGCCTTGACCTCGATCATGCCGCGCAGCAGGTCGACCATCTCGCGCGCGCCTTCGGGCGGCCGCGCGCCGGTCAGCCGCTCGCGCACCATGAAGCCGACCACGTCGGCGAGCGGCACGTCGTCGGTTGTCCTGATCTGGTCGTAGCCCTTGACCCGCGACCGCTCGACCAGCGCGGCTTCCAGGTTCATGGCGACGCCGTCCATGGTCCTGGCGCCGATCGCCTCGATGCGCGCCTGCTCGGCGGCGTCGAAGATGGCGCGCGCCGTACCGCCCACCGGCAGCAGCGTCGAATGCACGTTGCGGTCATGGTGCTTGATGCGCAGGGCGATGGCGTCGGCCGCGCCGCGCACCAGCGCCGCGTCGCGCGCCGTCAGGTCGCGGGACGGGGTCGGCAGGCGGCCTGGGCCGGGCGTGTTCTGGGCGCTGAACGTCAGGTCCAGCTCGCGGTCCTCGGATATGGCCCGCGCCGCGCCGACGACGGCCCGCTTGAACGGCTCTATGGGGCTTTCGGGAGCGGCCATCGGGATCCCTTAGGCGTTGACCACCTTCTTGGCCGCGCCGGCGGCCTGGGCCACGGCGGACTCGGGCAGCTCGACGCCGAACACCCGCTGGTAGTACTCGGCGACCAGCGGACGCTCCAGCTCGTCGCACTTGTTGAGGAACGACACGCGGAACGAGAAGGCGAGGTCCTTGAAGATCTCGTTGTTCTGCGCCCAGGTGATCACCGTGCGCGGCGACATCACGGTCGACAGGTCGCCGGCCATGAAGCCCGCGCGGCTCAGGTCGGCGATGCGGACCATCCGGTTGACGATGTCGCGGCCCTCGGCGGTATTGTAGGTGGGCGCCTTGGCCAGCACGATGCCGACCTCGGCCTCATGCGACAGGTAGTTCAGCGTGGTGACGATGTTCCAGCGGTCCATCTGGCCCTGGTTGATCTGCTGGGTGCCGTGATAGAGGCCGGTGGTGTCGCCCAGGCCGATGGTGTTGGTGGTCGAGAACAGCCGGAACGACGGGTGCGGGTGGATCACCTTGTTCTGGTCGAGCAGGGTCAGGCGGCCCTCGACCTCCAGCACGCGCTGGATCACGAACATCACGTCCGGGCGGCCGGCGTCGTATTCGTCGAACACCAGCGCGACCGGGTTCTGGATCGCCCAGGGCAGGATGCCCTCGCGGAACTCGGTGATCTGCTTGCCGTCCTTCAGGACGATGGCGTCCTTGCCGATCAGGTCGATGCGGCTGATGTGGCTGTCCAGGTTGACGCGGACGCACGGCCAGTTCAGGCGCGCCGCGACCTGCTCGATATGGGTCGACTTGCCGGTGCCGTGATAGCCCTGCACCATAACGCGGCGGTTGTGGGCGAATCCAGCCAGGATGACTATGGTCGTGTCATGGTCGAACAGGTAGGCATCGTCGCGCGGCGGCACGTATTCGTTGCCGCTCGAGAAGGCCGGCACCGTTATGTCGCTGTCGATCCCGAAGACCTCCCGTACCGAAACCTTGGTGTCCGGCAACCCGTTATGCCCGGGCATGTTGTTTTCCGACGTCATCGACTTTCTTCCACACTGTCCTTGAACAGGCCGCTGTCCACCAGGTGGGAATAGGCCTGTATTACGTTACGGAGACGCTCTTCGATGGCGCGGCTGGGCTTGCTCGCCGGGCCCGTGGCGTCCGGATGGTATCGCTTCACCAAATGCTTAAAGCGTTTCTTGATGTCTTGCAACGACGCTGTCTCCGGCAGTTCCAGCGTCGCCAGCGCCTGCCTGTCCTGGCGCTTCAGCCGCGACCTGGTGGCGATGCGCTCGGGCTCGTGCAGGGTGCGCGTACCCACGTCGGGATCGTCCATGAAGGCCCCGACCGCTTCCCTGGCGGCCCAGAACGGCCAGGCGTTCCGGTCGCCGCCGCGCGCGCCCAGCGGCCAGGTGGGACGGTCCCAGGTGGCGGTCGAGCGCAGCATGGTCTCGAACTCGCTCTGCTTCATACCGGCGAAATAGTCCCACGAGCGGTTGTACTCGCGGGCGTGGTCCAGGCAGAACCAGTAGTAATCCTCCAGCCGGTCGCGGCCCTTGGGTGCCCGGTGCCCGCCATGCTCCCCGCAGCCGGGCCAGTCGCAGGCGCGGCTGCCGCTGTCGTCATGGGCGGTGTCGCTATGGGGATGCGCGTCGGTCATCCCCGGATTATGGTGGTGGCCAGGCGTGATGGAAAGGGCAAGGCGGAAAGAATGAGCGTGGCCGAGCGTATCAGGACCAAGCTGACCGAGGCGCTGGCGCCCACGGCGCTGGAGGTCGTCGACGAATCCCACAAGCACAAGGGCCACCGCGGCGCGCGGCCGGAGGGCGAAACCCATTTCCATGTGGCGATCACGTCGGACCGCTTCGCCGGCATGATGCGCGTCGCGCGCCAGCGGCAGGTCTACAACATCCTGGCCGAGGAACTGGCCGGCCCGGTGCACGCCCTGTCGCTGGAGACGATCGCGCCGGGGGATCCGAAGAGAAACTCGCCATGACGACCGGGGAATCTGAGCGGGAGAGGCGGGTTGCGGCGCTCGATGCCTCGATCGCGCGCGGCCTCGCCGACAGCAAGGCGGGCCGCGTCATCGATATCGAAGATGTCATGGCGCTACTTGGCACGAGGTATGGCCTTGGCCGCTTCGCGCCTGACTAGGCTCCCTTTGGCAATGTCTTGGTCAGGCGCCAGGCGCGAAGCCCGGGGATGACGGTGCGGCCCTTGATCTGGTCGGGCTGAAGGCCTTCGAGCGTCCTGACGATGTCGTAAACCACCCGCGCCGACTTCCGGTAGTACTGGTGGGCCTGCCACATGTCGTTGTCCAGCGCGAGCGCGCGGGCATCGAGCAGGCTGACCTTGGTGGGCAACCCGCTGATCTGCTGCGGACCGTCGGAGCCGAGGCGGTCGGGGTTGCCCTTGGTGGTGTCCGAGATCAGCAGCGCCCTGTCCTGCGCGGCGTAATAGACGCTGACCCGCCGCCCGAGACGCGGCAACAGGCGCAGCTTGTGATCGTGTTCGAAGGTGTCGTCGTCCTCGTCGGCGGCGGCGAGGATGATTTCCGTGAACAGCCGCGGGAGCTCGTCGCCAAAGTAGCGGCGCATGTGCTGGACGCCGCAGCGCAGCGCGTAGTTCCCCATGCTGTGCGCCAGCAGGTGGATAGCGCGCCCGCACCTGTCCTCCGGTCCCAGCGTCTCGATGAACTCGTTCAGCAGCAGCATGGCGCGGGCCAGCGCCTCGCCGCTGTTGCGGGCGTCGTCGCGGTCGCTGTGATAGGCGATGATCGGAGTCATGTCGCCGTTCGCCGGCCAGGAGAAGACGACGATGTTGAGGGCCTTGCCATCGGGCGTGTACTTGTCGGCCAGTTCCAGGCCGCGCAGCAGTGAGGTTTCGAACGTCGAGGCATAGCCGTGGATCAGGACGAGCGTGTCCCGGCCGTCCTTGCCGATCATTTTCTTCCGCAGCGCCTCGAGGATGACCTTGCTGCCGACGACCCGGTTCTGGTCGCCGATGGCGGTCAGGTTCTCGGGCGCGACCTTGCCGCCCGTCAGTCCGACGCCGTATTCGGTGCCCGCCTTGCGGCGACCCTTCGCCACGCCGAAACGGAGGCCGGCCGGTCCCGCCGGGTTGAAGCGGTCGCCGAACCAAGGCTTTCCGGTCTCGTTCCGAAGATCGCGATTGGTGACGAAATAGATTTCCAGGTCGTTCGCCATGGTGCCCTCCATTCGCGAATGGAGACTATCCTAGACGACTTTGACCGTGTCGGGGAGCCATTGCGTCGCAACGGCACGAGGCGCGCAGCCGACGAGCCCGAGAGCCGCGGCTGCTTCCGGCTCTCCGGCGGCGAGGGTGCGGAGCAGTGCCTAGTTCTTGGCCTTGGACCAGACGAACCGTTCGACGATCGGCCGCTCCAGGCCCATCCGCTTCATCTCGGCCGGCAGACGCCCGGTGACCAGCAGAAAGCACATGTGGACATCGCCGACGGCGCTCCACAGCGGATTCTTGGCGATGGTGGGATGGTTGCCCTCGATCAGGTAGTGGCTCCCGAAGGCGAGGGTCAGGGCGAGCAGGATGCCGGCAGGCGCCACCAGCGGCATGCCGAGGCCGATGGCGCTGAACACTCCGATCGCCCCTATGGTGGACGCGACCAGATGGAAGCGCTGCGTCCACATGCCGCGGTGCGCGCCGAGATAAATGGGCCAGAAGTCGCTGTAGCGTCCCATCGTATACTCCTCGCTTCAGATCGGATCCGCCGCGGCTCCCCTTACCGCACCGGCCCGTAATGTTAGCGGGGAGAATACGATCGGGATACCTAATTTCGACTTTTGTTCGATTTTGTACATGGAGGCCGGACGGCCGCTCGGGTGAATTCACGCTCGCAGTGCAAAGGCCATCAGCAGCGGCATGGTGGCGAAAGACAGCGCGGTGGAGATGATGACGGTGCCGGCGACCTCCTCGGCGTGGTCGCCATAACGGGCGGCGAACAGGTAATTGAACAC
>JBKJNE010000081.1:0-10236 GCA_046596015.1 Alphaproteobacteria bacterium | reverse complement strand
CAACCGCGCGCTGCACGGCCGCACCAGGGCGCGGAAGCAGGCGGAGAAGGCCGAGCGGGAAGCGCTCGCCCGCAGGCTCGACGGCATCCGGCGCGACGACTGAGCGGCGGCCAAATCTTCAATTGGACGAACCGGTTGCTTCCGGTAAAACCATTGTGCGGGCTGGCGGTGGGGCCGGACGCTCGGGGGCCGCGCGCTTGCGAATTCGGACGGCTATTTTGGGA
The DNA here is from genome assembly GCA_046596015.1 of Alphaproteobacteria bacterium. Lineage (GTDB taxonomy): Bacteria > Pseudomonadota > Alphaproteobacteria > SMXS01 > SMXS01 > RI-34. The sequence continues at coordinate 10,012 of JBKJNE010000081.1, read as the reverse complement.
GCTCTGGCGCTGGCGTCGGCGACGCTTGCCGGCTGCGGCGAGGAACGGCCGGCCATCGAGACGGTCGACGACGCCAGGCACGCCCGCATCGGCGTGATGACAGGCTCGACCGGCGAGGTCTACGCCAAGCAGGCGTTCCCCGAAGCGGACATCAAGAGCTTCGACGACATCATGGACGCCGTCGCCGCGGTGAAGTCCGGCCAGATCGACGGCATCGTCACCGCCCTGTCGACGGCGATCCAGGTAACCAAGACCAACGCCGAGTTCCGCTACCTCGAGGAGCGGCTCACCAACGAGAACACCGCCATCGCCGTCCGCAAGGACCAGGTCAAGCTGCTCGAGGACGTCAACCGGATCATCTCGGACCTGCGCAACGAGGGCGTGTTCGAGGACATGAAGCGCCGCTGGTTCAAGGACGACCTCAGCCCCTACGACGAGCCCGATATCAAGCTTCCCGAGACTGGCGAGCCTCTGCGCATCGGCGTCGCCGCCACCCGCGAGCCGTTCAGCTTCGTCGACAAGGACGGCAGGGTCACCGGCCACGACGGCGAACTGGCGCGGCTGCTCGCGCAGCGCCTCAACCGGCCCATCGAGTTCCACGACATGAAGTTCATGGCGCTGATCCCGTCACTGGCGTCGGGCAAGATCGACATGATCGTCACCGGCATGACGGCGACCGACGAGCGGCGCAAGTCCGTCAACTTCACCCAGTCCTACTTCGCCAACGCCCAGGTGCTGCTGACCCGCAAGCCCGCCGCCGCCGCTTCTGGCCCGGTCGCGGGCGGCGGGCTGGAGCTGCGCTCGCTGGACGATCTGGCCGACAAGCGCCTCGGCGTGATGATGGGCACGGTTTATGACGGTTACGCGCTGGAGAAGTGGCCCAGGGCCGACATCCAGCACTACCAGTCGTTTCCCGACGTGGTGCTGGCGCTCAACACCGGGAAAGTCGATGCGATCCTCTACGACGCCGAGCCGCTGCGCGAGATCCTGCGCGAGCGGCCTGACCTCACCAGCTTCGGGCCGCCGCTGTTCACCCTGCCGATGGGCGTCGGGTTCAGGAAGGGCAATCCACTGCGGGGCGATTTCGACGCCTTCCTGACCGAGATCCGCAGCAACGGCGTCTATGACGATATGACGGTGCGCTGGATCGATCACCGGGAATGGGCCATACCCGAGATCAAGGCCGCCAACTCCAAGGGCAGGATCGTGCTCGGCACGACTGGCGGCAGCATGCCGTTCTCGGGCATGCAGGACGGCCAGATGGTCGGCTTCGACATCGAGCTCGCGAGGCGTTTCGCCGCCTTCACCGGCAAGGAGCTGGAGATCGCCGACATGGAATTCGGCGCCCTGATCGCCGCCGTCGCCGCCGGCAAGGTCGACATGATCGCCGCCTCCATCTACATCACCGACGAGCGCAAGCAGCAGATCGACTTCTCCAATCCCTACTTCGCCATGGAAAGCTGGGCCGCCGTGCGCAAGGCCGACGTGGCCGGCGTGGGCGCCGCCGGCGCCGAGCCGGAGCGGTCGTTCTTCCAGCGGACAGCGGACAGCTTCAACAGCAACATCATCCACGAGAAGCGCTACCTGCTGCTGTGGAACGGCCTGAAGGTCACCGTGCTGATCTCGATCCTCGCCACTCTGTTCGGCACCGTGCTGGGCGGGGTGATCTGCTTCATGCGGATGTCGCGCAGCGCGCTGCTGTCGGTGCCGGCGAAGATCTACATCTCGCTGCTGCGCGGCATTCCCGTGCTGGTGCTGCTGATGCTGATCTTCTACGTCGTGTTCGCCTCGGTGAACATCAACCCGATCATCGTCGCGGTGCTCGCCTTCGGCATGAACTTCGCCGCCTACGGCGCCGAGATCTACCGCAGCGGTATCGAGAGCGTCGACAGGGGCCAGTCCGAGGCCGGCGTCGCCATGGGCTTCACCAAGGTCCAGGCGTTCACCTTCATCGTGCTGCCGCAGACCATCCGGCGCATCCTGCCGGTCTACAAGGGCGAGGTCATCTCCATGGTGAAGATGACGTCCATCGTCGGCTATATCGCCGTGCAGGACCTGACCAAGGCTAGCGACATCATCCGCAGCCGGACCTTCGACGCGTTCTTCCCGCTGATCATGGTGGCGATCCTGTACTTCCTGATCTCCTGGACGCTGATCCAGTCGCTGGGCTACCTCGAGCGCAAGACCGATCCCAAATATACCCGCCGGAAGGCAGGTGGCGCATGATCCGGGTCGAGCATCTGTCGAAGCGCTTCGGCGACCTCGTCGTCCTCGCCGACATCAACGTGGAGATCGCCAGGGGCGAGGTGGTCTCGGTCATCGGTCCGTCCGGCACCGGCAAGAGCACCTTCCTGCGCTGCCTCAACCTGCTCGATCAGCCCAGCGGCGGCGCCATCTGGATCGACGACGAGGACATCCTTGCGCCGAAGGCCAACGTCGCCGGCGTGCGCCAGAAGATGAACATGGTGTTCCAGCAGTTCAACCTGTTCGCCCACCTGTCGGTGCTCGACAACCTGACCCTGGCGCCGATCAAGCTGAAGCGCGAGGGCAAGGAAGCGGCCGAGCGCCGTGCGCTTGACCTGCTGCGGCTCGTCGGCCTGGGCGAGAAGGCCTACGCGTTCCCCGACGAGCTCTCCGGCGGCCAGAAGCAGCGCGTCGCCATCGCCCGGTGCCTTGCCATGCAGCCTGAGGTGATCCTGTTCGACGAGCCCACTTCGGCGCTCGATCCCACCATGGTCTCCGAGGTGCTGTCGGTGATCCGGCGGCTCGCCAAGGAGGGCATGACCATGGTGATCGTCACCCACGAGATGGATTTCGCCCGCGACGTGTCGAACCGGGTCTTCTACATGGACGAGGGCCTGATCTATGAGCAGGGCCCGCCGTCGCAGATCTTCGACAATCCGCAGCGCGAGAAGACCTCGGCGTTCATCAACCGCATCCGCAGCTATGCCAGCCATATCGCCTCGCCGGATTTCGACCTCTATGCCCTCAACGCCGAGATCGAGGCGTTCTGCGAGAAGCACCTCGTGCCCCGCGAGGCGCGCCGGAACCTGCTGCTGCTGGTCGAAGAAGTGCTGCAGCTCCACAAGCCCTGGCTGGCGCGCGGCACGCTCGACCTCACGGTGTCCTATTCGGAGAAGAACGGCGAGCTGGAGCTGGACTGCGAGTGCAGCGGCGACGCGGGCAACCAGTTGCATCCCGACGAGGGCGAGGATGGTCTCGAGGCCATGATCATCAACGCGCAGTGCGAGCGGATCGACTACCGGCTGGTGGATGGCAGGAGCCGGCTGGAATTCCTGGTGAAGAAGGACTGAGCCCCTAGGGGCTTCCTGATGCCAACATCAATCTTTCCGTGTCCCTGAGCTTGTCGAAGGGACTGCGCGCCTGCTGATGCAGCGCCCTTCGACAAGCTCACGGACACGGTGAAAATTATACCTGCATCAATACATTCTAAGCGCCCATCCGCCGGTCCCAGTTGCGATGGAACAGCTGGTTCAGCACCTCGTTGCGGCCGAGATGCAGCGGCGCGGCATGGCGGGCCGAGGACGATGCCTGCACGCTGTTGCCGGCGGGGAGTCCTCGTTGATCACCGCGTCGAGCAGTATCTTGTAATTCTTGGCGATGATCGTCTTCTGCTCGTCCGTGGCGACGGGACGCGGCGTCAGAAAGCGCAGATGTGCCCGGCATTTGTCCGGTCCGTCCGGGTGCTGGTAGATGGTCCAGAACTCGGTGTGATGGGGGTGCATGACCAGCGTGGTGATGGGCGAGATGTGCGCCGCGAAGATGGCATAGCGGGTCATCTCGGCGCTGCCCGGCTCGTGGTCGATGATGTCGTCGATGCGCTTGCGCGGGCTCGCCCACAGCGCGTGGTCGGCCATGAACTCGACGGCCAGGATGTTGTGGTAGAAGTACGGCGAGATGGTCGCGTCGTGCAGGAACTTCACGTGATAGCCGTCCAGCAGCCCGTCCAGCATGATCTTCCAGTTCTGCGGGAATTCCAGCACCTCACCCCGGAAGAAGTGGTAGAAGCCGAAGCCGCATTCGCCGAGAGCCCTGTCCATCTCCGCGCCGAGATGGGCGGCCACGTCGATGCCACCATCCGGATCCTCCACCACCCAGACGAAGCCGTGGCGTTCCTCCACGGGCAGCGCCACCAGCCCCAGTTGCGGGCCCGGCTCTGCCCCGAACGACTCGTCGAAGCTGATCGACTTCAGCGTGCCGTCATTGTTGTAGGTCCAGGCGTGGTACTTGCAGGTGAAGCGCCGTGCCTTGCCGCGCTCTTTCTCCACCAGCACCGAGCCGCGGTGGCGGCAGGCGTTGAGGAACGCGCCGACCGTGCCGTCGGACTTGCGGGTCAGCAGCACGCTGGAGCTGTTCATCCGCACGGTGACGAAGTCGCCGGTCTCGGGCAGCTCCGACGAATGGGCCACCATGACCGGCGCCGATTCGAAGATTCGCTCCACTTCCCGTTCGGCGACGCCCGGATCGGCATAGATCTTCGGATCGAAGGCGACGATGCCGTCCGCCATGTCGGTGGTGCCCGCCTTGATGTGCCCGATCAGCCTGCGGGCGAAGGAGGCGTTGCGTTCCGCGCTCAGTTTCATGACCGGTTCCGGAGTCTCGTAAAGCCGAATGGTTTTACATTTTATGAATTTTGTAAATTATCGTCATCTGGCGCGAATCCGGAAACATGTTCATAGTCTGTGCGGATCGATCACGGTTGCACCAGGCTGGAACGCGACATGACCGACACGTACACAGGAACCTGTTTCTGCGGCGCCATCGGAATCGAGGCGACGGGCGAGCCGCTGGAGATGGGCTACTGCCACTGCGGCTCGTGCCGGGCCTATTCGGGCGGACCTTACGGCGCCTACATGCTCTGGCCGGCGGGCAACGTCAGGGTCACGAGGGGAGAGGCGTTTCTCGGCGGCTTCAACAAGACCGGCATGAGCGACCGCCAGTTCTGCACCAAATGCGGCGGCCATGTGATGAGCCGTCATCCAGGCCTGGGCCTGACCGATGTTCCCGCCGGCGTCATGACGGGCATCGCTTTCCGGCCGGGCGTCCACCTCAACTACGCCGAGGCGGTGCTGCCGGTGCGGGATGGCCTGCCCAAGCTGAAGGATTTCCCCGCCGAAGCAGGCGGATCGGGCGAGCTGCTGCCCGAATAGACCCTAGCCTCTCGGCCAGCCAAGAACGGCGCGCACGGTGCCGCCCATCAGCCAGGCCTTCTCGTCGGCGCTCAATTCCGGGTTGTCGCGGATGTAGTGCACCAGCTCGCCCCAGGTCTCGCCGGTCTGGTTGCCGCCTTGGTCGCTGGCCCACATGACGCGCTTCGCGCCGAAGGCGTCGATGGCGCGGCGCAAATAGGGGCGCAGGCCCACGGACGGATAGTCGCGCATGCCGAACATGCCCTGCGCGTGGCTCCATTTCAGCGCCACGTTGGGATGCACCGCCAGCTTCAGCACCTCGTCGAAATAGGCCACGTCCGGGCCACTGTGCTGCTGGTCCGGCGTCGCCGCGTCGAGGAAGCTGACATTGGCCTCCATGGGCATGCCGCAATGGTCGACGATGAATTGCAGCCTGGGGAACCGCTCCAGGTAGCGCGGCATCAGCTCCACATGTCCGGCGATGAACAGGAACACCGGCAGGCCGATCCGCTCGGCCAGCGCGAAGACGGGATCGTAGGCGCCGGACGCAAACGCCTCCAGCTCCACCGCCGTCAGCGCCGGCAGCATGCGGATGGCGCGGCAATGGGGCGCGTCCTTCGCCATGCGGACCAGACTCTCCGCCTCCGGGTCGAGGCGGTCGATGCGCAGCACATAGGAGAACCGGTCGGGATGCAGCCATGCGGCCAGTTCGGCGGTGGGGCTGGTCACCCGGTAGGCGCCGTTCGGCAGGGTGTAGCCCGGCCCCCAGTTGTCGAGGCCCCAGAACTCGTCGGCGAGGACGGCCGCGATCCCCAGCGCGTCCATGGCAGCGAGTGTTTTCTCGATGCCGCCCGGGCCGAAATGGATCTGCGAGTCGACGATCTCCATCAGCGCCCCATCGGCTTCGAGACGACCGCGAAGGACGGGTCGCTGTCGTCCCACTTGCCCAGCGCCTCGGCAGGGCTGCGCGACAGGCCGCCGTCGGTGTAGGGCAGGTCCTGGATCCAGTCGTAGACGCCGGTGCGCCGCGCGATGCGCCAACCCGGCCCACGATTTTCGAAGCGGTCGATGTAACGGCCGCCGACAATCGACACGTAGCGTTCGCCGGGCCGGGCGTAGTAGAGGCCGTTGGTGTTGAGGCCGGGCGGATAGTCGGCTGGGACCACGTGAAAGCCGTTGACGTAGGTCTCCACGCGGGCCGTGTCGCCGTCCAGGTCGATCAGGATGTTGGAGACCATGTGGTGGCATGGCCCCAGCGGGTCGACGATGGACCGCGCCGCCTTGACGAAATCCCGCCAGTCGCCGCCGATGTCGCCGAAGCCGTAGCGGGCATCCTCATGGAACACGTGGTCCATCAGCTCCCAGCGGCGCCGGTCGAGGGCGTGGCAATAGAGGTTGATGATCCGGGTGATGTCGGATTCGGCGGCAAGGCGCGCGATCGTGTCCATCAGCGTCTCACCAGGGATGCTCGTCGCCGGTCCATTTCAGCCACTTGCCGTTGTCGGCGGGCGTCAGCCCGATGATCAGCTTCATGACGTCGGCGGCCGCGTCGGGCGGGTCCAGGTCGGCGACCGGCCCGGCCATCTCGGTGCGGATCCAGCCCGGATGGACCAGGGTGACGGTGACGCCCTGGTCCTTCAGCTCCTGCGCCAGCCCGGTCATCAGCCGGTTCAGGCCGGCCTTGGCGCTGGCGTAGGAATAGCCGATCACATGGTCGTAAGCCGCCGCCGCGGTCTGGCTGGTCATGGTGGCGATAATTTTGCGCCGGCTCGCCAGCACGTTGGGCAGGAACGCCTGGCAGACACGGAACGGGCCCATGGTCATGATGTTGAACTCGTAAGCCCAGTTCTCGTAATCCATGTTCTGGAACGTCTGGGTGTCGAGGCCGCCCCAGACGCCGGCGTTGTTGATCACTATGTCGATGGGCGCGCCGCCGATCTCGCGGGCGCAGGCCTTCACCGACTCGCCGTCGCCCACGTCCATGCGGTGGACGCTGAGCTTGCCGCCCGAGGCGCCGGCGACCTGCTTCAGCTTGTCGGCCTTGTCCGGGTTCCGGGTGGTGGCGTAGACGCGGTGGCCGGCTTCCGCGAACTGTCTGGCGAGCTCGTAGCCCAGCCCGCGGGCCGCGCCCGTGATCAGAATGTCCATGATGTCTCCCCGTGGTCGTCGCGGGCGCAGCTTAGCGGCCCAGATATTTCTCAAGCGTCCGGTGCATGTGCCGGATGCGGATTTCCTGGTAGTTGGCCAACGTGGCGCCGCGTTTGCCGCTGGTCATGGCGCCCTCCTGCGCGGCTTCCATGTTGCCCGTGTCCTGGTCGTAGATGTGGCCGATATAGGGGTCCATGCCCGGAACCGTTTCGTAGGAAACCTCCGACCTGATGCGCACCGGCGCGGCGGTTTCGAACGGTTCGCCGTTGCGCGGCTTCGGCTTCAGGATCACCAGGTCGAACAGCGACTTGTCGTGCTGCATGCCCAGCGGCCGGAAGCGGTAGACGATCGGGAACGACACGCCCGAGAAGAACTGCTGGTTCGGGAACACGAAATAGGCGATGGAATCGACGATCTCGCTGTCGCAGACGCCAGACAGGTCGGTGCCGCCCTGCGCCGCCACCATGTCGCGGTAGTACTGGGCCATCACCTTTCGGGCGGTGCCGCCTTCCGGCACCAGCAGCTTGCCGTCCACGTCCGACCGGTCGCCGATCAGGAAGCAGTCGAGAATCTCCTGCTCGGTGATGGGTTCAGTGAGGAACGCGCCGGGCGATCCGGCCACGTTGATCAGCCGGTTCACGTTGTCGCCGTAGAAGTCGTACTGGGTGTTGGCGTCGCCGCTCGCCCGCATCAGCTGGCTGTGCGTCTCCATGACGTGATAGGCCTCGAGGAACGCCTCCGACGCGATCTTCCAGTTGCAGTTCAGCTCCTTCTGGACGTGCATGGCCACGTAGCGGTCTTCGAACACGGCGCTGGCGATGTGCTCGGGCAGGGGGTGCATGTACTCGCGCAGCGGCGCGGCGTCGGAATCAAGGTTGATAAACACGAACCCGCCCCAGGTATCGACCCGCACCTGTCCCAGTCCGTAGTCGGCCGGGTCCACGTGCGGGAAGTCCCATTCGCAGGGGAACGAGGCGAGGGTGCCGTCCAGGTCCCAGGTCCAGCCGTGATAGGGGCAGCGGATCTGGCTGCCGCTGCCCTCGCTGCCCGCCGGCTTGAGCTTGGTGCCGCGATGGGTGCAGGCGTTGCGGAACGCCTTGATGGCGCCGCTCCCGGTGCGCTGCACGATCACCGAATAGGGGCCGAAGTCATAGACGATGTAGTCGCCGGGCTCCGGGATGTGCTCCTCGCGGCAGGCCCACTGCCACACCTTGGGCCACAGCAGCTTCAGTTCCTGCTGGAAATAGTCGGGCGACGTGTAGCGCTCGAACGGGATATCGCCGTCGCCAAGGAAGGCGTATGATTCGGTTGTCAGGTAGCCCGGCGCGGGCCGGCTGTCCTGCCGCAACAGGTCCTGTACGCTGATGCCAGGGCAGCGCGCCTCGCCCGGTTTCAGGTCCGTCATTCGGTTCATGTCGCGTGGTCTCCGTTCCCCAAGACCCTGTTTTGTTGTTCAACAGTCGTTTAATATAAGTTAGCTTGTCAATTGGGATTCTGATGCGCTTCCACTCCGCTAGCCGCCGGTCGCGCGGCCGTCATCATATCAGGCATGCCTTCGGTTGACATGGATTTAGCCTGCGGGGCGTTGGCGGTTTTCAAATCGTTGTTCAATTGTGACGGGGAATCGGTGACAAGGATGGCAAGGCCAGCACTTCCGGAGGAACCAGCCGCATGCCCATAGTCGTCGATCACGATGCGCGCCGGCACTTTATCGCCCGCGTCGTGGAGCGCGTGATCGCGAAACAGGGGATGGACGCCGTCACGATCAGGAACGTGGCGCGCGAGGCCGGCTTCCGATCGACGCTGATCTCCCACTACTTCAAGGACAAGAAGGACATGCTGACCTTCACCCTGGACTCGATCCGGGCGAGGGCGGCGATCCGTGTCGACAAGGAGTTCCTGGACAAGCACGATCTGACGGCCTGCCTCGAGACCCTGCTCGCCACCAACGAGGACGAACTGTCCGACTGGCAGGCCTGGTTCGGGTTCTGGGAGAAAGCCACCTTCGATCCGGAGCTTGCCGCCGTGCGGCTCGGCGTGGTCGAAGCCACCCACAATACCATCAAGCACCTGCTGGAACGGGCGCGGGACAGGGGCGAGTTGCCGAAAACGCTCGATTCGGAATTCCATGCGCGGCGCCTGCAGATCGTCATGAACGGCCTCGCCGCCCATGTGGTGATGAAGCCGAGCGACTGGCCGGCCGAGGCGCAACGCGGGCTGCTGAAGGTCGAGATAGAGTTCATGAAGAAGATGCCGAAGCCGCCGCCCGGCACCAGACTGCCCGACTTCCACGTGCCGGCTTTCTCCTACACCGGTTGATCCCGCCTATCGACGCCCGCTGAAACGCTGGGCGCAAATTCCCGTTGACAGCGTTTTGAATGTTATTCAACTGTTGAATAACAAAACGCCGAAATGGGGAAATCGATGAACGGGAATCTACTCGAGAACAAAATCGCCATCGTCACCGGCGGCGGCAGCGGCATCGGCAAGTCGGCCGCCATCATCATGGCTCGCGAGGGCGCGACCATCGTCATCGGCAACCGGTCGGCCGACCAGGGCGAGGAGACGTGCCATACCATCGCCAGGGCCGGCGGCACGGCCATCTTCCACCGCACCGACTGCGGCAAGCCGGAGGACTGCGAAGCGCTGGTCGGCCGACCGGTTGCCGATGACGATGGTCGCGCCCTCGCGAGCCATGATGATGGCGGCCGACT
>JBKJNE010000064.1:0-2551 GCA_046596015.1 Alphaproteobacteria bacterium | reverse complement strand
TTGGGCGGCGGCGCGGCCATCGAGAAGGCCGCCAAGGCCGCCGGTATCGACCTGAAGGTGCCGTTCACGCCGGGCCGGATGGACGCATCGCAGGAGCAGACCGACGCGGCGTCGTTCGCGCCGCTCGAGCCGAAGGCCGACGGCTTCCGGAACTACTATACCGACAGGCATATCATGTCGCCCGAGGAGGCGCTGGTCGACAAGGCTCAGTTGCTGAAGCTCACGGCGCCCGAGATGACGGTGCTCGTCGGCGGCATGCGCGTGCTCGGCGGCAATGTGGGCCAGTCGACCCACGGCGTGCTCACCGACCGTCCAGAGACGCTGACCAACGACTTCTTCGTCAACCTGCTCAGCATGGCCACCGAGTGGGCGCCGTCGGCGAACATCGAAGGTGTCTATGAGGGCCGCGACCGCAAGACCAAGGACCTCAGGTGGACCGGCACCCGCGTCGACCTGGTCTTCGGCTCGCACTCGCAGCTCCGCGCCTTCGCGGAAGTCTACGCCTCGGCCGACGCCAAGGAGAAGTTCGCGAAGGACTTCGCCGCGGCCTGGGCCAAGGTGATGAACAACGACCGCTACGATCTGGCGAAGTAACCGTTACCCTCTACCGGGTTGCGTGGGGGCGCGGGCCGCGGGGTCCGCGCCCCTTTGCTTTTTTACAAGGCATTGTGGGAGCCGCTATTCCGCCGCTGCGTACTGTACCGCCGGGCTGTACTGGACGCCCAGGTCGCCGCCCACGTCGTAGGCCTTGAGGCGCGGCAGCACCTTTTCGGCGAACAGGTCGTAGTTCGCCCGCGCCACGTCCTTTTCCATGCCGCCGAAGCAGAGCTGCACCAGCAGGCCGCCGGCTTGCGCCAGGTCCACGTAGTTGAGCAGGATCTCGGTCACCCGCTCGGGTGTGCCCCAGGCCTGCAGGTCCGACAGGATGTTGTTGAAGCCGTCGATGCCCAGCTTGCCGATCAGCTTGGCCAGGCCGGCGTAGTACTCGTAGCCCTCGATCTCGGCAAAGCCCACATTGTCGAACTCGTAGTGCTCGATGGTCGAGCGGGCATAGCGCTGGATGTAGACCTGCCGCATCCGCTCGGCCTCGGCCGGATCCTCGCTGACGCAGACGAACATGGCGAGCACCGGCTTGGGCGCCTCCTCGCCGTTCACCTCGAGGAAGCGTTTCCGGTAGCGGTCCAGGTCGACGATCACCTTGTCCCACGGTTTCTGGGCGATGATCATGGCGCCCAGCCCGAGCCGCGCGATCAGGTCGAGCGAATCCGGCGAGTTGGACGAGGCGAAGCGCCTCCCCTTGAAGCTGGCATAGGGACCGGGCCGGATGCGGGTGCGCGGCTGCTTGTAGAGCTCGCCGTCATGCTCGATCACGCCGGTCTCGAGCGCCGTGACGATGGCCTCGGTGTATTCGGTGAAACGGCGTCGGCTTTCCTCCATCTTCACCCGGAAGGCAGTGAACTCCACCTGGCCGAGCCCGCGGCCCAGGCCCAGGATCGCCCGGCCCTTCGACAGGTGATCGAGCAGGGTGAAGTTCTCGACGACCCGCACCGGATCGTGCCACGGCAGCACCGTCACCATGGTGCCCAGCCGGATCGTCGTCGTCTGGCCGGCGATCCACGACAGGAACTGGGGCACGTTCGGCGTCATCATGTAGTCGGTGAAGTGGTGCTCGGGCGTCCAGATGCTGTCGTAGCCGAGCGCCTCGGCCCGCGCCGCGAGCCCCAGCTCGAATTCGTAGACCTCGGCGTCGGACATCTTGCCGTCCAGCGCTTGGAAGTTCATGCCGAGGCCCACATGCATGGCAGCGCTCCTAGCTTTCCGGCGGGAACTCGCCGGGGAAGCCGCGGCTGAAATGCCGCTCCGGCCACATGAACTGCAGGCTGGTGCGGGCGATCTTCCACGCGCCGCCCACCTTGCGGTATTCCTCGTCATAGAGACCCAGCCAGATGAAGGGATGCTCGTCCTTGGGACGGCTGGTCACTAGGTCGAGCAGGTAGCGGCGGCCCACGGCCGTGGCCGAGCCGGTCAGTTCCACCCAGTGATGCGAGTTGGCGTGCAGCGCGCTGAACGCCTCGCCGCCCATGTCCTGCTTCACCTGGGCGAAGTTCCGGCGCAATTCCTCGCGGCCGTTCCAGGTGCCGTAGGGACCGAATTCGCACAGCGCGTCCTCGGTGAAGATGTCGACCAGCCGGTCGAGATAGCCGTGATCCTGCAGCTGGGAATACAGCAGGCCCAGCTTGCGGATGTCGTCGATGTCCAGCAGCGCGCGCAGCCGCTTGATCTCGTCGGCGGTGAAGTCGCTCATTGATCGTTTCCTTCTAGTCCAGGTCCATGCCGTCCATGCCGGCGTTCTTGCGCGCCCTGGCCACCAGCTTCGCGACCACCGGGCCGAGATTGGCGGGATGGGCGAGGGGTTCGGTGATGGGGCCGCGGTGCCAGCCCTCGGCGATGGCCAGAATGCGGCCGGAGGCCTCGAACATGCGGCCGCTGACGTCCTTCGATTCCGTGCTGGCCAGCCAGGTGACGATGGGCGCGATCCAGAACGGGTCGC
>JBKJNE010000020.1:0-4063 GCA_046596015.1 Alphaproteobacteria bacterium | reverse complement strand
GGCCGGATTCAGCGCATCCGGCGTTCAAGGCTTGGATGGACAACCCCCTGCAACAGTAGGGTTTGCGAAGTATACAATCGCCAAAAAATTCAAGGGAGAGTGATCATGGCGACGATGCGCGCGTGGGTGTCCGAGGAACCGGGCTGGGAGAACCTGAAGCTGGTGGAGCGGGACATTCCGAAGCCGGGTCCGGGCCAGGTGCTGCTGAAGATGAAGGCGGCCAGCCTCAACTACCGCGACACCGCCGTGGTGAGGGGCCAGTACGCCGCGCCCCGGCTGCCGGCGGTGGTGCCGTGCTCGGACGGGTGCGGCGAGGTGGTCGAGGTCGGCGCCGGCGTCAGCCGCGTCAAGGTGGGCGACCGGGTCGCGCCGCTGTTCTTCCAGGACTGGCTCACCGGTCCGCGCAAGGGCGAATACATCAACACTGCGCTGGGTGCGGGGCTCGACGGCTGCCGGCGGGAATACATGTGCCTCGAGGAGCGCGGCGTCTCGAAGGTCCCGGCGCACCTGACCGACGCCGAGGTGGCGACGCTTCCCTGTGCGGGCCTCACCGCCTGGAACGCGCTGTTCTGCACCGGCACGTTGAAGGCGGGCGATGTGGTCGTGGTCCAGGGCACCGGCGGCGTCTCCATGTTCGCGCTGCAGTTCGCGCGGATGGCCGGCGCGAGGGTGGCCGCGACCTCGTCATCGGACGAGAAGCTGCAGCAGGCGAAGCAGCTCGGTGCCCAGTACCTGATCAACTACAAAACCACCCCGAAATGGGGCGCCGAGGTCCAGAAGCTGACGAATGGCGGCGGCGCCGATATCGTCGTCGAGGTGGGCGGCGTGGGCACCATGCTCGAATCGCTGAAGGCGATCCGGATCGGTGGATTCATCGGCGTGATCGGCGTACTGACCGGCGGCTCGGGCGGCGAGATGCCGACGGCCTACATCATGGGAAAGAGCGCGCATGTGAACGGCATCTCGGTGGGCAGCCGCGACTGGTTCGAGGACATGTGCGAGGCGATCGACGCGGCCAAGCTCCAGCCGGTGATCGGCGCCAGCTTCAGCTTCGCCAAGGCGAAGGACGCCTTTGCCGCCATGACCTCGCAAACCGTCGTCGGCAAGATCGTCGTCGACATCACCCGGTAACCGCGAAGCGGAGAACCGCCATGGGCTTCTACGAGTCCCGCATCCTGCCGAAACTGCTGAACTGCTGCATGTCGATGGGTGTCATCGCAGAGGAGCGCGCGCGGCTGGTGCCGCGCGCCCATGGCAAGGTGCTGGAGGTCGGCATCGGCTCGGGCCTCAACCTGCCGTTCTACGGCCCCGCGGTGGAAAGCGTCACGGGCGTCGATCCGGGTATCGAGCTGGGCGAGATGGCCAAGAAGCACGCCGCCGCGGCGCGCTTTCCGGTCGACTTCCGCCAGGTGTCGGGCGAGAGCCTGCCGCTCGACGACGCCAGCTTCGACTGCGCCGTCATCACCTGGACGCTGTGCACTATCCCGGACCCGTCCGCCGCGTTGCGCGAGGTGCGCCGCGTGCTGAAGCCCGGCGCCGAACTGTTCTTCGTCGAGCACGGCAAGGCGCCAGATCCGGCCGTGGTGAAGTGGCAGGACCGGCTGAACAAGGTCTGGCCCAGCATCGCCGGCGGCTGCAACCTCAATCGCAAGATGGACCAGATCATCGCCGGCGCGGGCTTCCGCATCGACGAGCTGGAGGCCAGCTACCGTCCCGGGCTGAAACCCATGACCTACTTCTATATGGGCGTGGCGCGGCCGGCCTGAGGCCGCGACAGCAGCGCGAACACCAGGCCCCCCAGCGCGCCGACCGCGCATTGGGCGGCGAAGCCTGCCGGCGTGCGCGCGCCCCCTACCACAGCGACGCCAAGCACTTCCCGCATGATGATGAGCATCAGGCCGATCGCCGCCCCGCCGCCGATGGCGTAGCCGAGCGCCCGCGACACCTTGAGCCTGGGCCACAGGAAGCCGGTGATCAGGAAGCCCAGCAGGAGCGCCGCGGCGATGAACATGGCGTACATCGGCGCCATGCCGGCGATGTCGTGGATGGTGACGCGCAGCGTTTCGGCGGCGCCGATCTCGGCGCCCAGGCCGCGCAGGCCTGCCATGACGAACTGGCTGTGCGCCGCGACCGCGAGCGCGACGGTGAGCGCGACGGCGACGACGAACGCCAGAAGCAGCCTGAATATTCTCACATCCCTCTCCCCGGTTCCCTTTTGCGTACCATGCGGTAATGTGGGCCGATCTTTGAGGGTCGAGGGAAGGATGTCCATGACAATCGGAAAACGGAGTCCATTGGTGGCCGCCATCGCCTGCTGCCTGCTGCTGTGTGCTGCCGCCCCGGCCAGCGCCGCGAAGGATTATGTGGTCGAGCCGGTACTGAGCGGCCTCGACCATCCGTGGAGCGTATCGTTCCTTCCCGACGGCGCCATGCTGGTGACCGGCATGAAGGGCAAGCTCTGGATCGTCCGGGACGGCAAGTTGTCCGCGCCGGTCGCCGGCGTGCCCGCGGTGGCGTTCGCCGGCCAGGGCGGCCTGTTCGAGGCGCTGCCGCATCCGAACTTCGCCGAGAACCGGCTGGTCTACCTGTCCTACGCCGCCAAGGGCGAGGACGGCAAAGCGCTGCGGGTCGCGCGCGCCCGGCTCGACGGCGCGGCGCTGCGGGACCTGACGGTGATCTTCGAAAGCAAACCCGGGCGCTCGACCGCCGTCCACTATGGCGGGCGCATGGCCTGGCTGCCCGATGGCACGCTGGTCGTCACCGGCGGCGACGGCTTCAACTACCGCGAGCAGGCGCAGAACCTGGCCAACCATTTCGGCAAGATCGTGCGGCTGAACGACGACGGCACCGTGCCCGGCGACAACCCGTTCGTCGGCCGCAAGGATGCCAGGCCCGAAATCTGGAGCTATGGCCACCGCAACGCGCAGGGCCTGGTGTTCGATGCCGCCACCGGCCGGCTGTACGCGCACGAGCACGGACCGCGCGGCGGCCACGAGCTGAACCTGATCGAGAAGGGCGCCAACTATGGCTGGCCGCTCGCCACCAAGGGCATGGATTACTCGGGCGCCTACATCACCCCGTTCCAGACCTACAAGGGCACCAAGGACGGCATCACCGGCTGGACGCCCTCGATCGCGCCCTGCGGCCTGGCGATCTACCGCGGCGCCGCGTTCCCGCAATGGGACGGCGATATTTTCGTCGGTGCGCTTGCCGAGCGCAGCCTCCACCGGGTCGATATGCAGGACGGCAAGGTGGTCGGCGAGGAGACCATGCTGAAGGACATGAACGAGCGCATCCGCGACGTGCGGACCGGCCCGGACGGCTTCATCTACGTGCTTACCGACGGCGGCGGCGCCAGGCTGCTGCGGCTCAAGCCCGCGCCCTGACGCGCCGGAGAGCGGACTCAGGCTTCCAGCGTCACGTCGAGGGTGATCTCGGCCTTTAGCAGCTTGGAGACCGGGCAGCCGGCCTTCGCCTTGCCCGCCAGTTCCTCGAACCTGGCCTGGTCGGCGCCCGGCACCTTGCCGGTCAGGCTGAGGTGCACGGCGGTGATGGCGTAGCCGTCGGCCTGCTTCACCAGGGTGACATCAGCCCTGGTTTCCATGTGCTCGGCGGTGAGGCCGGCCTCTCCCAGGATCAGCGACAGCGCCATCGTGAAGCAGCCCGCGTGGGCGGCGCCGATCAGCTCTTCCGGGTTGGTGCCCGGCTTGCCCTCGAAGCGGCTGGCGAAGCCGTAGGGGTATTCCGTCAGCGCGCCGCTCTTGGTGGAGATGGCGCCCTTGCCGTCCCTGATGCCGCCCTGCCACCTGGCCGATCCATACGTGCTCATGCCGAACTCCCTGCTCAGTTGAAAGGATGCAGTGTGAACGGATTATGTGGCGCGCGTGCGAACGCGGCCCAGGCAATCGGGTGGCGGAAGATCGCTATTCGGCGGCGACCGACGAGCGGGCGCCGTCGTCGAGCGGCCGGCCCTGGCGGGCCAGCAGGGCGCGCAGGTCGCGGATCGGCGGGAATACCTCGTTGTTCCAGTCGGTGCCCTGGGCGTCGTGGGCGGCCTGCTCGA
>JBKJNE010000026.1:0-8794 GCA_046596015.1 Alphaproteobacteria bacterium | reverse complement strand
CGCATGTGGGCGGCCCGGTGATCGGCCCGGGCGTCGCGACGGTGCTGATCGGCGGCATGCCGGCCTCCGTCGTCGGCGACAGCGTCACCTGCGCCGGTCCGCCCGACAGCATCGTGGCCGGCTCCTCGACGGTGATGATCGGCGGCACCCCGGCTGCCCGCGTCGGCGACAGCACCGCCCATGGCGGCAGCATCGTCGTCGGCGAATTCACCGTGATGATCGGATAGGGGGCGGATATGGCCATCGAAGATCCGTTCATCGGCCGCGGCTGGAGCTTCCCGCCCGCCTTCGACAAGCAGGAAGCGGGCGTCGCCATGAGCACCGGCATCCGCGACATCGAGGAGAGCCTGCGGATCATCTTCACCACGGCGCTGGGCGAGCGGATCATGAACCCGCTGTTCGGCTGCGGGCTGGACGACAGCGTGTTCGAGGTGATGAACACCTCGCGCATCTCCTATCTGGAGAACCTGATCCGCACGGCGATCATCTATCACGAGCCGCGCATCGACGCCGACCAGGTGACCGTGGAGCCCGACCAGTTCGCCGGCATCCTCACCATCGGCGTCGGCTACAAGGTGCGCGGCGCCAACTCGCGCTTCAACTTCGTCTATCCCTATTACCTGAACGAGAGGGCTGCGTAGTGGCCGAGCCTTGCGCACAGCGGAATCCGCTCGTCCGGTCCGGCATGACGCAGGAAGGCCGGCGGCGCGCCGAGCTGTCGCCCGGTTATTTCCTGCCCGACGAGCGCGACCTGGCCGACCTGGTGCTGTTCGGCCAGCGCTTCGCCAGGCACATCCAGTACTACGACGCGCACAACACCAAGGCGGGCGACTGGACGGCGTTCTTCGAGAGCGACGTGACGGCGAGCCTCGCTGCCCTCGTCAAGCTGCCGGTCGATGAATTCCGCGGCTTCCAGCTCGACCTGGAGGCCTGGCTGAAGGCGCGGCCGTCACGCGATCCGGCCCAGCTTGCCGCGCACGCCAAGCTGGAATTTCATCTGCCCGTGGTGCTGCTGGAGATCGCCGGACGCCATCACGCGCGGCTGCCGACCGACCACCCGTTCGTGCCGCAGCTCGTGCAGCTCGCCGCGCGCGATCTGGCGGATGCGCTGACCGGGCTGATCGCCTGGTACAAAGGCGCCATCGCGGGCGGCGCCAACGCCGTGTTCGCCGACACGCCCATCGACATGAACGACTACAACACGGCGGGCGGCGCGGGCGACCAGCGGGTGCGGCTGTCGTCGACCGTGGCCGCCGCGATCACCGGCCATCCCGTGTTCTCGGCCGCGCCGGTGCCGAACCTGATCATGTCGAAGTGTCCGCCGGGCACCTGGGCCGGCCTCTATGCCGCGATGGCCGAGGACACCTCTCCCTATGTGGACGCCATCGGCTCGCCCCACCAGCGCTACGAGCAGATCTACGACGCGCTCAGCTACAACCTGCTGACGACCGCGGTCGAGCGCGTCTACCAGGGCATGGAGCGCATCCGGCGCGACGCCGTGACGCACCTCGCCGCGTCACTTGAGGACTTCGCCGGCCATGCGCCGCATTACGGGTTGTGGCTGACCTTCCTGCAGCTGTTCCAACGGGCCAAGGGCGAGCTGAACCAGTTCACGGGACGGCACCTGGATTTCTATTTCCGCGAGGTGCTGCGCCTGGGCGCGCGTGCCGCCGAACCCGACAAGGCCCACCTGCTGCTCGAGCTGGCCAAGGGCCGCGAGACCGCGCTGCTGACCGCCGGCACCCTGTTCCGCGCCGGCAAGGACGCGCTGGGGCGGCCGGTGTCCTACGGGCTGGAAAACGACATCGTCGTCAACCGCGGCAAGGTCGCCGAGCTGCGCGGCCTGCGCATCGCCACGGCGATCGCTTCGGGCAAGACCACACAGGTTCCTCATGCCGCGTTCGTGGTGCGGTCGCGCGACGGCCTCGGCGAGGTGGAGCTGGCCAAGGACGATCCCACCTGGGCGCCGTTCGGCCCGGCGGCAAGCCCCGCCGCGCGCGTCGGCTTCGCCGTCGCCGACCGCAAGCTGTTCCTGCGTGAGGGCAGCCGCACCATCCGCCTGCGCGCCGAGCTGAAGTCACCGATCGTCGACACCGCCCTGACGCCGCGCTGGATCGTGCGCCTGACCGGCGAGAAGGGCTGGTTCGAGGTCACCGGTACCAGCCGGATCTCGACGGTGCTCAACAACAATTTCACCGAGCCCGACGAGGAAGAAGAAGAGGCGGCCCCGCCGCCGCCCAAGCGCGGCAAGCAGCCCGCGCCGCCGGCCAAGGGCAAGGGCGCCAGGACCGGGAAGGCGCAGGGCGGGACGTCGCTCATGAAGGAGTTCGGCTTCATGGGCGCGGAGAAGACGTTCGCCGCCGACAAGACGCCCCAGAAGGCGCCGCCCGCCGCCCAGCCGAAGAAGAAGCAGAAGAAGCCCCACGCCAAGCCCATTCGCATCATCGAGATCACCGTCACCCTGAGCCCGGACGACCCGCCCATCGTGCCGCTCGACGCCAAGCTGCATGGCGGCGAGCACGAGCCGGGCGAGCCGGTGATGGAGGTGCTGTACGACTTCGCCGCCGCAGGCGCCGCCCGGGCCTTCGCCGTGTTGCGCGACATCAAGGCCAGCCGGGTGACGCTGGTCACCGAGGCGACCGGGCTGAAGAACCTGACGGTCATCGCCGGCGGCGGCGTCGCCGACGTGGCCAAGCCGTTCGCGCCGTTCGGCCCTCAGCCGGCAGCGGGCGCGTTCTTCACCATCGGCTCGTCGGAGATTTTCTCCAAGCGCATCGCCGACTGGGATCTGACCCTCGACTGGCTGACGCCCTACAGCTCGGCCCATTTCTTCCGCGAAGAGGGGCCTGACTGGTTCAATCCCCTGGAGGCCGTGCTGACCGGCGGCAAATGGAAGCAGGTTGGCAACAAGAAGAAACGGCACAAGGCGGGAAAGCGGCAGCCGACAAACACCAACAAGGCCGACCTGCACCTGGGCGAGACCAACGCGACGCTGGAGCTGCGCAGCGCCTCGCTGATCGACGGACAGGCCGCGCAGACGCTGGAGAATCCGCCGCTCGACGCCAAATCGATCAACGGCTTCATGCGGATGGCGCTGCCGAGGGATTTCGGCCACGCCGCCTTCCCGGCCGAGAACACCCGTGCGCTGATCGGGCTTGCGGGCGGCACGTCCTACGAGCCGAGTAGCGCGGTCAATGCCTACTACACGGATTCCAGCCAGGACTTTCGGCTGCCCTACGCTCCCTACGATCCGGTCGTCACCCGTATCGAGGCTTCCTACGAGACCACGCGCGATCCGGTCGAGGGCTTCGGCCTGCTGCATCCGTTCGGGGTATCCGGCGGCACCGCCGACCACCGGCTGTTCCCCGCTTTTCCGTTCGAGGGGGCGCTGCTGGTGGGCGTCGCGGACTTCGAGGCCCCCGCCCGTCTGACCCTGCTGGTGCAGGTCGCCGACGGTTCGGGCGATCCGTTGAAGAAAGCGCCCGACCTGCGGTTCTCGTACCTGGACGGCGACATCTGGACGGCGTTCGACCCGCAGGACGTGGACGACAAGACGGGCGACTTCACCGGCTCCGGCGTCGTCGGCCTCAACCTGCCCGAGCAGGCGGACACCGATCACAATCTGCTGCCCGCCGGGCTGCACTGGATCCGTATCGCCGCCGAGCAGGACGCCGATGCCCTGAACCGGCTGCTGTCGGTGGACGCGCAGGCGGCGCGCGTCGTGTTCGCCGACGCGGGCAACGATCCGGCATTCCTCGACACGCCGCTGCCCGCCGGCTCCATCGCCAAGCTGGTGGCGCCCGACCTGGCCATCAAGAAGATCGTCCAGCCCTACAGCTCGTTCGGCGGCAGGCAGGTAGAGCGGCCCGAGGCCTTCGCCACGCGGGTCAGCGAGCGGCTGCGCCACAAGGACCGTGCCGTCACCATGTTCGACTACGAGGCGCTGGTGCTCGAAGCCTTCCCGAGGCTCTACCGGGTGAAATGCCTGGGCACCACCGAGCTGAAGCGCAATGCCAGCAACGTCATCATCGCCGACAACGAGATGATGCCGGGCGCGGTGACCGTCGTCACGGTCCCATGGACCCACGGCCAGAATGCCCGCAATCCCCTGCGGCCCTATACCGACCAGGCGACGCTGACGGCGGTCGACACGTTCCTGCGCAAGTGCATCTCGCCCTTTGTGCGGCTGGAGGTGCAGAACCCCAAATTCGAGGAAGTGCAGGTCGACTTCAGGGTCCGCTTCCGCCCGGAGATCGGCGACATCGCCTTCTACAAGGACGAGCTGAACAAGGCGGTGATCGACTTCCTGACGCCGTGGGCGCGGGCGGGCGGCGGCGAGATCGCCTTCGGCGGCAAGCTGTGGAAGTCGTCGATCATCGATTTCGTCGAGGAGCGGCCCGAGGTGGACTACGTCACCGAGTTCAAGCTGTTCCACAAGGTCAATATCGACGCGCCGGCCGGCGGCTGGACTCCGGTCGACGTGGAGACCATCGAGGCGACGACGGCCAGGTCGATCCTGGTGTCGGCGCCCAGGCACACCATCGGCGAGGTGCCGGGCAATGCTTGAGGCGCGCGCCATCGACCGCAAGATCGCGCTGGACCCGGCGTTCGACTACGCCTTCCTGCGCGCCGAGGGACTGTCGCACATCCAGAAGCTGTCGGGCCTGTTGTGGACC
Organism: Alphaproteobacteria bacterium; assembly: GCA_046596015.1. GTDB lineage: Bacteria > Pseudomonadota > Alphaproteobacteria > SMXS01 > SMXS01 > RI-34. The sequence goes on along the minus strand of JBKJNE010000026.1, from coordinate 4,118 downwards.
GACCACAACCTGCACGATCCCGGCATCACCACGCTGGAGCTGCTGTCCTACGCGCTGACCGACCTGGCCTACCGCACCGGCTTCGACACCAGGGACCTGATGACCGGGCCGGACGGCAAGATGGACCCGTCGAGCCTGTCGGGCCTGGCGCCCGCGCATGAGGTGCTGACCACGGCGCCGCGCACCATCGCCGACTACCGCCGGCTGCTGCTGCGCATCGAGGGGCTGCGCAACGCGTGGCTCGATCCCATGCAGAACCCGGCCGAGCCGGCCAACTACCGGCTGTCGGAAGTGCCGATCCATGCCGACTGCCTGGCCGACTCGCTGAGCTATGAGACGGCCAACGCGGCGAACCAGCCGAACCACCGGGTGAAGCCGTCCGGCCTCTACAAGGTGCTGGTCGAGCTGGAGATCGACGACCTGCTCGGCTCCATGAACGAATCCGCGCTGATCTACCAGGTGCGGCGCGGGCCGCTGAAGGGCGCGGTGCTGGGCTTCGACACCAGCGATCCGGCGTTCGTCACGCTGGACCTGTCACGCGACATGGTGAGCGTCGACAGCGTCACCGTCTCGACCGTCCAGGGCGGCTTCGGCGTCAAGCTGACGGCAACCCTGACGGGCGGCCAGAGCATTACCCTCGATCCCTGCCTGCTGCGGGTGATCGAGGACCGGCCGCGACCGGACAAGCCGGCGCTGAACATCACCGCCCAGACGGTGCGCCCGGTGCTGCTCGCGTCCGCCGCCGACGACATCGTGCCGTTGTTCTGGCGGAAGCAGCAGCGCCGCGCCCAGGCGCTACACGCCGTGTCCTGCGCGCTGCACGCCCACCGCGGCCTGTGCGAGGACTATCTGTCGATCGCCACGGTGACGCCGTTCCGGGTCGGCATCTGCGCCGACATCGAGGTGAAGCCCGAAGCCGACCTGGAGCAGATCCAGGCCCAGGTGTTCCACGCCATCGAGAAGTACCTGTCGGCGCCGGTGCGCTACCACACGCTGGAGGAGATGCTCGCCGACGGCCGCCCGCCCGACGAGATCTTCAACGGCCCGTTCATCGACTTCGACTTCACCTGCAACGGCAAGAAGGTGTTCACCAAGCCCGGCTTCATCACCGACGAGGACCTGGCTGCCAGCGAGCTGCGCCGCAAGGTGCAGGCATCGGACATCATCAACATCGTCGTCGATATCGAGGGTGTGGAGGCGATCAGCAACCTGCAGCTCCGCGCCTATGACGCTAACGGCCTGCCCGATGGCCCGTCCGCCAAATGGACGCTGAACGTGCCGGCCGACCACCAGCCGGTGTTCTACATGGAAGCCTCGAAGATCCTGTTCCACAAGGCCGGCATCCCGTACCGGGCGCAGGTCACCGAGTTCGAGCGCACCCTCGACTATCTGCGCGGGCTGGACCGGCGCGAGCTCTACGTGCCGCCGGACCAGATCCTGCCGGTGCCGATCGGCCGCTGGCGGAACCTGGACGCGTTCTATTCGGTGCAGCACGATTTCCCCGGCACCTACAAGATCGGCACCGCGAAAATCTCCGACACGGAATCGCCCGAGCGCATCGCCAGGGCGCGCCAGCTCAAGGGCTACCTGAGCTTCTTCGACCAGGTGCTGGCCGACTATCTGGGCCAGCTCGCCAATTTGCGACGGCTCTATTCGCTCGACAAGACGCTGACGCGCACCTGGTTCAGCCAGTTCATGACCGGGATCGCCGGGTCGCTGGACGAGTTCCCCGACGAGTTCTACACCGACAAGGCGGCGCTGGCCGACGACGCGGTCCGTACCCGCCTGACCGAAACAGAAGAAGAATTCCTCGACCGGCGCAACCGGGCGCTCGATCACCTGATCGCCCGTTTCGCCGAACGCTTCGCCGACTATGCGCTGCTGTCGTTCCGGCTGACCGGCGACCGGCTGAAGACATCGGCCCAGCTCATCGGCGACAAGATCGACTTCCTCGCCGACTATCCCAAGCTGTCGCGCGAGCGCGGCCAGGCCAGCAACCTCATCCCGGAAAAATCCGCCGATGTCTGGAACACCAACAACATTTCCGGTCTGGAGCGGCGCGCCGGGCGGTTGCTGGGCATCGACGACCTGACGCGGCGCGACCTGCACTGCGCCGGCCACTTCGCCGCCCTGTTCGGCACCCAGAAGCAGGGCAACCAGTTCCGGGGGATCGTGCGAGACGCGGCCAACCAGGTCATTTTCGCCTCGTCGGAGCTGTTCGCCAGCGAGGCCGACGCGACCGCCGCCGCCGCCAAGGCCTATCCCGACCTGCGCGAGGAAGGCGCCTTCAGCATCGCCGCCAGCCAGGGCACGACGACCTTCACCATGGCCATCGTCTCGGGCGGCGCCACGCTCACCCACAACAAGACCTTCGACACCCAGATGGCGGCGACCCTGGCGGCGCGGGCGATCATCGACCGCTATGACGAGGTGCTGGCCGACGACCTGTGCAATTCGGAAGGCATGCACCTGATCGAGCACATCCTGCTGCGGCCCCGCGCCAAGGGCGACACGCTGATGCGCGTCTGCCTGGGCGAGGATTGCGGGTTCTGCAGCGAGGAGGATCCGTATTCGTTCCGGGTTTCGGTGGTGCTGCCCTACTGGCCCGAGCGGTTCCGCAACCTCAACTTCCGCGCGCTGCTGGAGCGCACGCTGCGCGAGGAAGCGCCGGCCCATGTGCAGGTGAAGATCTGCTGGATCAGCCAGTCGCAGATGACGGACTTCGACGCCGCCTATCGGGCGTGGCGGACCGCGTGGGCGGCGGCCAAGCCGAACGCCACCACGATCCGCAACACATCCAGGCGGCTGATCGAGATCCTCGAAGCGCTCAACACGGTCTATCCGGCCGCGTCGCTGCACGATTGCGACGCGGGCGAAGACGAAACCATCGTCCGGCTGGGCTCCACCGCCCTTGGCATCTTCTGAAGCAGGTGTGACATGAACGTCCAGACCTTCTACCCGGTTTTCGAGAACGGCCAGGTCCTCACCTCGGAGCATCTGAACGACATCATCGACTACCTGGAGCCGCAGGATCGGCTGACCCGCTCGCGGCTGGTGGGCATCGGCATCGTCTGCGGCCTCAGACCCGACTGGAACCCTGCGGCGAGGACGCTGGTGCTGTCGCGCGGCGCGGCGGTCACCTCGGAAGGCTACCTGATCGCCGAGGACGCGATCACCCTCAACCGGGCGCGCCCCTACACCGTGCCGATCCCGTCCAATCCGGAGGCCACGCCGGAGCAAAAGGCGGCGGCGCGCTATCCGTTCCTGTTCGACGGCAACACCCAGCGGCTGGCGTGGGAGCTGCTGCCCACCGACTTCATCCCGGCGCCGGGCGAGGCCGCGCCGATCCCGCTCGACGACGCCTTCGTCGGCGACAAGACGGTCATGCTGCTGCTCGAAATCAACCTGGAATCGCTGAAGAACTGCGACGTCAACGACTGCTCGGACAAGGGCTCCGAGATGAACGTGACCTTGCGCCGCCTGCTGATCCCGCGCACCACCGCCGACAAGATCCTGCAGGAGGAGGCCCAGATTGCCGGCATCCCGGTAGACCGCGCAAACCATCCGCGCCGCGACCTCGATCCCATCCTGCTCGAGAAGATCAACGTGTCGGGCAACGGCATCGACACTCTGGGCGAGCTCTATGCCGGCCTGTTCGCCATCTCGGCCGGCGGCATCCTGCGGCTGCAGCCCGCCATGCGCGAAGCCTGGGATGCCTACAAGCCGCTGCTGCAGGACATGTACCCGGCGGCAGGCTTCCCGGACGGGCCGGTGCCCAGCCACCATTTCCTCAACATGCTGGCCGCCTTCGCCGAACGGCCGGTGCTGGTGCAGCATCTCTACGCCGGCGTCCACGATATCGTGCGTGCCCATAACGAATTCATCGAGGCCGCCGCCCTGTTCGACGCCGAATGCTGCCCCGACGCGGGCCGCTTCCCTCGCCACGTGCTGGCGGGCGATGCCGTGGCGGTGCCGGTGTCGTTCCGCGGCGCGCCCAGGACGCTGGCCGAATTCGTCAACTACGAACCGCGCACCGCGTCAGGCGGTCCCGCGCCCGACGGCGCGCCGGCGCCGCGGCGGCACCATTTCGTGCCCTCGCCCGCCGTCGATGGCGGCGG
>JBKJNE010000277.1:0-4981 GCA_046596015.1 Alphaproteobacteria bacterium | reverse complement strand
ACGGCGAATTCGGAGGTGCCGAGGAATGCCAGCTTCATTGCCGCATCTTATAGGCATCCGCATCCGGCTGAGCTAGGTATGCGGCGCACATGGAATCGGCCGTTCCCTCCACAGGCAGAGGACCTCTCGCCAATCTCGCCGCCCGCCGCGCCGCGGGCGAGGTGCGCTCCGATCCCGTACAGGAACGCGTGGTGGCGCGCCTGCAGGCGATTCACGACCGACTCGCGACGATGACCCATGCGCCGGCACGCGGGTTTCTGGCACGGCTGGGCCATGGATTGGGCGTGGGTGGTGGCGCAAAGCCGGCCTCGAGCCCACCGGGGCTCTACATCTGGGGGCCGGTCGGGCGCGGCAAATCCATGGTGATGGACCTGTTCTTCGCCGACGCGCCGATGGAGAAAAAGCGCCGCGTCCATTTCAACGAATTCATGCTCGAGGTTCACGAGCGCCTGCACCAGCGCCGTATCGCGTTGTCGGCCAAGGGCGCCGGGCCGGAAGCCGACACCATTCCGCCGATCGCCCGCGAGATCGCCCAGGAAGCGCGACTGCTCTGCTTCGACGAGTTTCAGGTCACAAACATCGCCGATGCCATGATCCTCGGTCGCCTGTTCGAGACCTTGTTCGAGGAAGGTGTGACGGTGATCTCGACGTCGAACCGCGCGCCCGACGATCTCTACAAGAACGGCCTGCAGCGCGACCGCTTCCTGCCTTTCATCGAGCTGCTGAAGCAGCGCATGGAAATCCTCGAGCTGGGTGGGGCGCGGGATTATCGCCTCGACCGGCTGCGCAATCTCGACGTCTACCTGACGCCGCTCGGTGGCTGGGCCGACAAGAAGCTCGACGAGGCTTTTCGGGTGATCAGCGGCGGTGCCGACGGCGAGCCGCGCGTCCTGCGCACGCAAGGCCGCGATGTCTCCGTGCCGCGCGCCGCACCCGGGGTCGCCATGGCGCATTTCCTCGACTGGTGCGGCCAGCCCCTGGGGGCAGCGGATTTCATCTGCATCGCCGAGCATTTCCACACGGTGATCCTGGCCGAGATTCCGAAGCTTGGGCCGGACAATCGCGACAAGGCCGCGCGGTTCGTGACCCTGATCGACTCCTTCTACGAGGCGAAGGTGAAGTTCATCTGCTCGGCCTCGACCTCGCCTCGGAAGCTCTACGTCGAGGGCGATGGCGCCTTCGAATTCCAGCGCACCGTCTCGCGCCTGATGGAAATGCAGAGCCCGGAATACCTGTCCCTCGACCACGCCGAATACACCCACTGACCGGCCTCTCCCGATTGTGATTGTGGAGCGGCAGGGCCCCGGCCTAGGCTCCGCGCCGAAACAAAAAAACAGGAGGTCTTCATGGACGGCGATCGTTTGATTTATGGAGCCGAGAACGGCTTGTCGCGGCGCTCGGCGCTGCTGGGTACCGGCGTGGCGCTGGGCAGCACCTTCGCGCTGGCCGCTCAGCCGGTGCAGGCGCAGACCATGATCACGACGCCCAGCGATGGGCTCACCGTCGGTGCGGTCAAGGTCAAGACCAAGGACGGCAAAGAGATGGACGCCTATCGCGCCATGCCGGCGTCGGGCACCGGGTTCGGCACGATCCTCGTCGTGCAGGAGATCTTCGGCGTGCATGCCCACATCGCCGACATGTGCCGCCGCTTTGCCAAGGCAGGCTACTATGCCATCGCGCCAGAACTCTATTTCCGCCAGGGCGATGCCAAGAGCTACACCGAGATTCCCAAGCTGATTGCCGAGGTCGTGGCCAAGGTGCCGGACGAGCAGGTCATGGGCGATCTCGACGCCAGCGTTGCCTTCGCCAAAGGTGAGGGCAAGGCCGATACTGCCAAACTCGGCATCACCGGCTTCTGCTGGGGCGGGCGCATCACGTGGCTCTACGACGCCTACAATCCGGCCGTGAAGGCGGGCGTGGCCTGGTATGGCCGCGTCGTCGGCGATGCGACGCCGCTCACGCCCAAGCATCCGGTTGATATCGCCAACAACCTCAATGGTCCGGTGCTGGGTCTTTACGGCGGTGCCGATACAGGCATCCCGAACGACACCGTCGACAAAATGCGCGCCGCGCTCAAGGACGGCAGTGCGGCGGCGAAGAAGTCGGAGATCGTCACCTATCCCGACACGCCGCACGCCTTCAATGCCGACTACCGGCCGAGCTACCGCAAGGATCAGGCGGAGGACGGCTGGAAGAAGGCGATCGCCTGGTTCAAAGCCAACGGCGTGACCTGACCGGTTGATGGTCGAAACCGCCGGCTTCAAGACCCGGTCGGGCCTGACATTCACCACGGATGTCGCGGGCCCGATCGGTGGACCACTCGTCCTGCTGCTGCACGGGTTTCCCGAATCAAGACACAGCTGGCGCGAAGCACTGCCCGTCCTGGCGGGGGCGGGCTATCGCGCCGTGGCGCCCGACCAGCGGGGTTATTCGCCGGGCGCGCGGCCCGATCCCGCCGACCTCGCCAACTATGCCTTCGACAGACTGGTGGACGATGCGATCGAGATCGCCGCGGCGGCCGGCTACGACGGCAAGCGCTTCCATCTCGTCGGCCACGACTGGGGCGGCCAGGTCTCGTGGGGCGTGGCGGGCAAGTATCCCGAGCGCCTCGCGTCGCTCACCATCCTGTCGCGGCCGCACCCCAAATCGTTTCGCCGTGCGCTCCTGAAGGAGGACGGCGACCAGAAGCACCGCTCGCGGCACCACAGGGCCTTTCTTGAGCCCGAGACCGGTAAACTGCTGCTGGCCGACAATGCGAAGCGCCTGCGCGACGGTCTGTTTGGCCAGGGCGTGCCGGCCGCCGCCCTCGAGGACCATCTCTCCGTGCTTGGCAATCCGGCGGCGCTCGAGGCGGCACTCGCGTGGTATCGCGCCAATAAGGGCCTGGCCGCCGAGATCGGGACGATCGAGGTCCCGACCCTTTACATCTGGGGCGACGCCGATGCGACCGTCGGGCCGGATGCCGCCAACGGTACCGCCGAGTTCGTGAGCGCGGTCTTTGCCATGGAAGCACTGCCCGGCGTCGGTCATTTCGTCATGGATCAGGCGCCCGCCTGCGCCACGGAACTGCTGTTGGCGCACCTCAAGAAGCATCCCGTCTGATCGACTTGCCCTATTCCGTCCGGTCGCCGCCGGCGGTCAGGATATGCTTCGTGAGCTGATCGGGCTGCGAGAAGTAGGCGGAATGGCTGGAGTGGATCGTCAGAACGCGTTCGCACGGGGTCGCCGCGTACATTCGCTTCTGCGCCGGCCAGGAAACGGCGTTGTCCTGGGTGAGTTCGATGTAGACCTTGCGTACCCGTCCGAACCTCTCGGGCGTGGTCCGGATAGGTGAGTTGGTTGGAGAATGCGGGCCGCGCGGCTCAGGCGTCAGAAGGGCATTGGCGAGTTCCACGTCTTCGTCCGGGCAGTCCGCGTACAACACTTCGCGGAACGCCTGGCGTCTCAACATGTCCCAGCCAGCCTCGCGGTCGACATCCGTGACTGGCAACGACAACGACTCCGAGTTGTTTGCCCATCCGTCCTTGCTCCGGGCCAGGGCCGCGGCGTCGCCGACCGGCGGGAGATAGGCGGCCAGATAGACGAGCGTGCGAATTTTCTCCGGCCGCTCCTCCGCCGCCTGCGTCGCCACGATGCCGTTGCGACTGTGAACGACGAGGACCACCGGCTCCGGCGCGGCGTCGAGGATGCGGGTGATGGTGTCGACGAAGTTCCGCATCGTCACTTGCCCCGGAGGTGTCCAGTCGCGGCCGTGGCCAGGCAGATCGGGAACGATGACCGTGTGGCCGGCCGCCTGCAGGCGTGCCGTGATTTTGTACCAGCACCAAGCGCCGTGCCATGAACCATGGATCAGAAGATAGGTGCTCATTGATTTCCTCCTTCATTGACGGTGAGACGGCCGTCGTCTCGACGGCCGTCCCCGCCTTGTCCGGTCAGGCGGCTTTCAGGAGGCCGAGCTGCTGGAGCGCCGTCACCCCGTCGTCCAGACCGGTTTCCTCGACAATCTTGCCATCTTCGACACGAAGCACGGTCGTTCCCGTGAAATACATTTTCCGGCCGGAAGCTGCCGGAAGGGATCCGGCGAGAAAGTCGCTGAAGGCGGGCCCGGTGTGCGTGCCGCCGCCCTGCCAGCGGCCGACCACGACGTCACCCTCAGCGATGAGGTCCGCCGCGCCCTCGAAGCTCAAGTCGGGGAATGCCTCGCGGAACCCGGCCATGAACTTCTTGACGTCCTCACGACCACGCCGCGGCGCATGCAGCGAATACTGCAAACGAATGTCCGGCGCGGCCAGTTGCTCGATGACTTTGGGGTTCCAGGGATTGCCCCAGAATTCCTTGAACCAGCGGCCGACGATGGCCTTGTTTTCCTGTTCCTTGGACATGATGAATTCCTGCGCTGCTGCCGTTACGGGTAGTCCATGGAGGGCAACACTTCCGCTGGACCAGGCAGGTGACATAGGCCGCGAAGGCTTCTGGAAATATCCGCTGGCGGCCCTGTATTCGGCGTGCCTGTGTTCGGCCCGTCTTGCCGGTCGCGGGGAATCGCGCTACCACGCGCCGCCTTCACGAACGGGAGTTTTTCGCATGGCTCGCAAGAAGATCGCGCTGATCGGCGCCGGACAGATTGGCGGCACTCTGGCGCTGCTCGCCGGCCAGAAGGAACTGGGCGACATCGTCCTGTTCGACGTTCCCGCCGCCGAGGGCACTGCCAAGGGCAAGGCGCTCGACATCGCCCAGCTCGCCCCGGTCGAAGGCTTCGATGCCAAGTATAGCGGCACTTCGGACTACAAGGACATCGAGGGCGCCGACGTCGTGATCGTGACCGCGGGCGTCCCGCGCAAACCCGGCATGACCCGCGACGACCTGGTCGGCATCAATGCCAAGGTCATCGACGCGGTCGGCAAGGGCATCAAGCAGCACGCTCCCAACGCTTTCGTTATCGTCATCACCAACCCGCTCGATGCAATGGTCGGCCTGATGC
>JBKJNE010000035.1:0-4830 GCA_046596015.1 Alphaproteobacteria bacterium | reverse complement strand
ATCCCGGCCTGGGCGAAGCTGGCCGCCATGATGCCACCCTTGGCGGCGAGGCCCGCATGGACCGGCTTCATCATGGTGCCGAACTGGGACATAAAGCCCGACGCCATGCTGGTGGCGCTGGACAGGGTGTTGGCCGATTTAGCGGCATTCAGCTTCAGCAGCCGGGCGCAGGCCGCCGCCGCGCCGATCACGCCGACGGTCGCCGTCGCGTGCCAGCCGCGGTTGCGGTGGGCGGGATTCACGCCCTGCCCGACCCGGCCCATGATCTGCAGGCCGACGATGTAGGCGTCGATGCAGGCGGCGCCGGGCAGGTTCTCCTGCTCGGCCAACGCCAGGATCGCCGGGGCGAGCACGGTGGTCGCGTGCGCCTTCGGCGGATCGAAATTGTCGTCGAAATCGAGAGCGTGGCCGGCGGTGCCATTGACCAGCGCGGCCCAGGGCGCCGACAGCCGCTTGCGCTGGCCGGCGACGGCGCACGGCCCCTGTCCCCAGTCCTGCACGGCGTTGAACACATACTGGCTGGCCGGCTCGGCGGCACCGGGAACCATCACGGCGACGAAGTCGACGAACTCGCGGTGCGCCCAGTCCTGCGCATCGTCGGGCCAGGCGTCAGGGGTTTCCGCCACCCATGCGCCATAGCGCTCCAGCGGGTTCTTGCTCATGTGCCGACCTTTGCCGTTTCCTGATAGTGCACAGCGGGCTCAACCTAATCCCGGCGGCAAGCCGGGGCAACCACGATCGACGCGCTTCCAGGAAGCAGAAAGGGCGCGAAAACCGCGCCCTTTCCACATGGAAAAACCGTCCATCGGCATTATAGCACCAGGGCCAGCGGCTCCTCGCAGAGTTCCTTGAACACCTCTAGGAACCTGGCGCCGAGCGCGCCGTCGATGGCGCGGTGGTCGCAGGACAGGGTGACGGTCATCATGGTCGCGACGGCCGGCGAGCCGTTGCGCGCGATGATCCGCTCCTCGCCCTTGCCGACCGCCAAGATGGCGCCCTGCGGCGGGTTGATCACGGCATCGAAGTTCCTGATGCCGAGCATGCCCATGTTGGAGATCGAGAACGTGCCGCCCTGGATCTCCTCCATCTTCAGCTTGCCGGAACGGGCGCGGGCCGCCAGGTCCTTGGTCTCGGCGGCGATCTCCTGCACGGTCTTCATGTCGGCCGCGCGGATGATCGGCGTGATCAGGCCGCCTTCCAGCGACACCGCCATGGAGATGTCGGCGTGCCTGAAGAAGTGCAGGCCGTCGTCATGGTACTGCACGTTCATCTTCGGCACATGCTTCAGCGCCAGGCCGGAAGCCTTGATGATGAAGTCGTTGACCGAGGCCTTCGTGTCGTTCGCCGCGTTGACCTTCTGGCGGCGGGCCAGCAGGCGGTCCAGTTCCACGTCCACCGTCAGGTAGATGTGCGGGATGTTCTGCTTGGCTTCCGTCAGGCGGCGCGCGATGGTCTTGCGCATGGAGTTGAGCGCCTCGACCGTGTGCGGGTTGACGCCCGGCACATAGGCCGCCGGCGCGGTGGCGGAAGCGCCCTTCGGCGCGGCGGCGGTTGCCTCGACGTCTTCCCTGGTGATCCGGCCGTTCCTGCCCGAGCCCTGGACCCGCGCGAGATCGACGCCCAGTTCCTTGGCCAGCTTGCGCACCGCAGGCGTGCTGCGCACGTCGTCGTTGACCGAACCCGAGTCATCGCCCCCCGCACCGCCGCTTTCGGCATAGGCACGAACGTCTTCCTCGGTGATCCTGCCGTTCCGGCCGGTGCCGGCGACATCATCGACATCAACGCCCAGTTCCTTGGCGAGACGTTTCACCCGCGGCGTCACGCGAGCCTTGTCGCCTTCCTCGCCGTCTCCACCCGCGGCCTGCTGTGCGTCGAAATAGGCCTGCACGTCACGGTCGGAGATGCGGTTGCCGTCGCTCGGCACCTTGTCGATGTCGACGCCCAGGGTTTCCGCCAGCTTCCTGGCGCGCGGCGAGGCGCGCTTGCCAGAGCCGGAGTCGTCGTCCGATGTTTCCGCGGCGACCGGCGCGGAGCCGTAGGAGCCGGCGCCGCTGGCAGGCTTTGCCTCGGTGGCGTTGTCGGTGTTGGAGCCCAGCGCCTCGACGCGACCGACGGCCTCGGACCGGTAGCTCTTGACGAAGTTCTCGACGTCGGCATCCGACATATCCTTGTCGGCGATGACACCGAGCAGGCCGCCGACCGGAATGACCTGGCCTTCCTGGGCCACATGCCGGCGCATGACGCCCGGAATATCGGCCTCGACCTCGTTGGCGATCTTCTCTGTCTCGACGTCCATGATCGGCTGCCCCTTGTCGACGGGCTGGCCTTCCGCGACGTGCCACTTGGCCAGGGTGCCCTCGACCATTTCGAGGCCCCATTTCGGCATGATGATTGCCTTGATATTGGCCATGGCGATCTCTCCTTCATTCCCCTTAACGCATCATCGCCCCGGTGGATGCCATGATCCGCCGGGGCGACAACGCCAATCAAACCCGGCTTAGAAGTCGACGGACTTCCGGATCGCTTCTTCGATCTTCGCGCCCGAGGGCAGATAGGCCCGCTCCAGATTGGGCGCGAACGGCACCGGCGAATGGGCGGACGTGACCATCTGGATCGGCGCGTCCAGGAACTCGAAGCCCTTCATCGCCACCATGGCCGAGATGTCGCCGGCCACCGAGCAGCGGGGCGGCGATTCGTCGACGATGATCAGGCGGCCGGTCTTCTCGACGCTGGCCAGGATGATGTCCTCGTCCAGCGGCGACGTGGTGCGCGGATCGATCACGTCGCAGGTGATGCCGCCTTCCTTGGCCAGCTTGTCCACGACGGCCTCGGAGAAGTGCACCATGCGGCCGATAGCGACGACGGTCGCATCCTTGCCTTCACGGTAGCGCATGCCCTTGCCGAACGGGATCGCGGTGTCGCCTTCCGGCACCTCGCCCTGCACGCCGAACAGCGCCTTGTGATCGAAGAAGATGACAGGATCGTCGTCGCGGATCGCCGTCAGCATCAGGCCCTTCACGTCCGCCGGCTTCGACGGCACGACCACCTTGATGCCCGGGATGTGGGTCATCAGCGGATAGATCGCCTGCGAATGCTGGGCGGCGGCCGAGAGGCCCGCGCCATAGGCGGTGCGCAGCACCATCGGCGTGCGCGAGGTGCCGCCGAACATGTAGCGGAACTTGGCGGCCTGGTTCATCACCTGATCGAGGCAATAGCCGATGAAGTCCGCGAACATGATCTCGACGACCGGGCGCAGGCCGGCGAGCGCCGCGCCGGCGGCCGCGCCGACGATGGCGGCCTCGGAGATCGGCGTGTCGATAAAGCGGTTCTCGCCGTAACGGGCGTGGAACTGCGGATAGGTACCGAAAATGCCGCTCTGGTTGTCACGGACACCCGACGAGCCGCCGGCGCCGCCGGCAACGTCTTCGCCCATGACGATGACCCGCTCGTCGCGGTCCATCTCGATCATCAGGGCTTCGGTGATCGCTTCGCGATAAGTCTTGATAGCCATATCGATGCTCCCCGGCCCTAGTAGTTGATGTAGACGTTCTTGGTGACGTCCGAGTCCGGCGGGAACGGCGCCGCGATGGCTTCCGCGACGGCTTCGTCGATGAGCTTCAGGACTTCCGCATCGACCTGGTCCATCTCGGCGTTCTCGAGCAGCTTGGCATCGGTCACACGCTTCCTGAAGTGCTTCAGGCAATCCATGGTCTCGCGGGCCATCTCGACCTCGCCCTTGGCGCGGTACTTCTGGGCATCGCCCTCGAAGTGGCCGAAGTAGCGCAGGCAGGTGAATTCCAGCGCGGTCGGGCCGCCGCCGCTACGGGCGCGCTCGACGGCTTCGCGGGTCATTTCATAGACCCCGAAGAAGTCGGTGCCGTCCGCCTTGAACGCCGGCATGCCGAAGCCTTCGGCGCGCCGCACCATGTCGGTCTTGCCGCCGCCGACGGCGTAGGCCGGCGCGGTCTGCTCGGAATAGCCGTTGTTCTCGAACACGAAGATCACCGGCAGGGAGAGCATCACGGCCATGTTCATGGCCTCGAACACCGGACCCGAGTTGCAGCTGCCGTCGCCGGCCAGTGCCACCGCCACTTCGCCCTTGCCGCGGTTGCGGAAGGCGATCGACGCGCCCATGGCCAGCGGCGGACCGCCGCCGACGATGCCGTTGGCGCCCAGCATGCCCTTGGAGAGGTCAGCGATGTGCATCGAGCCGCCCTTGCCGCCGCACAGGCCGGTCGCACGGCCATAAATCTCGGCCATCATGCCCTTCACGTCGCAGCCCTTGGCGATGCAGTGGCCGTGGCCGCGATGGGTGCTGGTGATGGCGTCGCTGTCGTTCAGGTTCTCGCAAACGCCGACGGCGATCGCTTCCTGCCCCGAGTAAAGATGCGTAAAGCCCGGAATGAGCCCTTTCGGGATCTCCTCGTGAAGCCGGTCCTCGAATTCGCGGATCGTCTTCATCTGCCGGTACGCCTTGAGCAATTGCTCGCGTGATAATTGCACTGGTGTCTCCCTGGTCCAGATGTGTACTCGGTTCGGCGCCTGCGCGGACCAGGTGGTTCAAGGCCTGTCCAGCGCCGATTGAGGTAGCGGACTGTAGCACAGTAGGCCGCTTGGTCTAGCCCTCCAGCACCACCGCCGGAGGGTTCGCCAGCATGACGCGGGCGAAGCGGAAAAGGGCGGCTTTCCGCCGCCCTTCCCCTTTTGGATGTCTCAGAACTTGACGCGCTTGTTCTGTCCGCCGTCGACGGTGACGTTGACGCCGGTGACCCAGCTCGCCGCCGAGGAGAGCAGGAAGACGATGACGTTGGCGACTTCCTCGGGCTTGCC
>JBKJNE010000031.1:0-7551 GCA_046596015.1 Alphaproteobacteria bacterium | reverse complement strand
GCGAGCAGGGGCACTACCTGGAGCGCATCTACAAGTGGGCGAAGCGGGTGGGCATCGAGTCCATCAAGGCCGCCGTGGTCGATGACGACGAGAACCGCGCCGTGCTCTACGAACGCTTCGTCTACTCGCAGCAGTTCAGCCAGACCGATCCGTGGGCCGAGCGGGTCGACGGCAAGGATGCCCACGAGTTCGCGCCCATGCGGCATGTCTCGTTCCGGGAGGCCGCCGAATGAGCGGGCTGTGGCGCGAGGTCGGAACCATCGGCGAAATTCCCGCCGCCGGATCGCGGGTGGTGCGCACCGACGCGGGCGACGTGGCCATCTTCCGCACGGCGGAGGGCGCGCTCCATGCCATCGAGGATAGCTGTCCGCACAAGGCCGGGCCGCTCAGCCAGGGAATCGTCCATGGCGGCAAGGTGACCTGCCCGCTGCACAACTGGGTCATCGACCTGGCGACGGGCGGCGTGATCGGTCCCGACGAAGGCTGCGTGCGCACCCTGCCGCTGCGGCTGGAGGGGGACCGCATCCTCCTCGACTTTTCGGTGTTGGTTCGGCGAGCGGCCTGAGGGTTAAGCGGCTAATCCCACTCCAGCTCGAGCCTCGGCAGCGCCCGGTGGCCCAGGTTCGGCAGGTAGTCGAATGTCTGGCCTGGCTTCAGCCGCACACCGGGCAGCCGCCGGGCGAACTCTTCCAGCGTCACCTTCAGCTCCATGCGGGCGAGCGGCGCGCCGACGCAGAAGTGCTTGCCGCTGCTGAAGGTGAGCATGGGCGGCGCTCCCTCGCGGAACGGGCAGAACGACTCCGCGTCCGTGAACCTGGCCTCGTCGTGATTGCCCGAGCCCAGCGCCATGGCGACGCGTTCGCCCTTGCGGATTGTCGTGCCGCCGACCTCCGTATCGGCGGCTGCGACGCGGAACCAGACCATCAGCGGCGGGTCCAGCCGCAGGCATTCGTCGATGAAGGCTTCGGCCTTGTCCGGGGCGGCCTTGGTCTCCTCCCAGCGTTCCCGGTGGGAGAGGAGCTGGAACATCATGTTGGTCATGGCCAGCTTGGTGGTCTCCTGGCCGGCGCCGACGAAGCTGTGGGTGAACATGATCACCAGCTCGTCGTCGGATAGCTGGGCCTTGCCGGTTGCCAGGTTCTCCAGGATCTCGCTCATCAGGTCGTCGGACGGATTGGCGCGGCGCCGGGCGATGTGGGCGCGGATGTAGTCCTGGAAGGCAACCGCGTTGGTAGCGGCGGCGACCTGCTCCTCGGGGTTCATGGCCGCCAGCAGCATCTTGAACGTGTCGGTGATCCAGACCCGCAGCTTGTCCATGTCGTTGCGGGCCTCTTCGAAGCCGACGAGGTTCAGCGTCGTCAGCATGGCGAGCGGGTACGCGTATTCGGAGACGAACTCGCACCGACCGCGAGCCTTGAAACCTTCGATCAGGCCGATCGCCGTCTCGCGGGTGGCAGGCTCCAGGCTGTCGAAGCGCCTGGCCGTCAGCACGCTGCGCAGGGCGTTGCGGAAGCGGGCGTGGTCGGGGCCGTCGTCGGCGGCGACGTGCTTGGTGGTCATCCAGTCGACGCCCTTGGCCAGCACGGCGCGCGCCTCGGGGCAGTAGCCGCCGTCCTGCACGGCTTCGAGCGAGCCTTTCACCGTCAGGTTCTCGTCGCGGAGCACGCGGATGATGTCGTCGTAGCGGGTGACGACCCAGACCTTGTAGCGGTCCGAATAGAACACCGGCGCTTCCTCGCGGGCCTGCCTGAAGGATGCATAGACGTCGTCGAACGGCTTGCCGGCCGGATCGAACTGGGCGGCGATGGTCACGGTCATTTTCCCATTAAATTGGTCATTCAACCAAATTAACATTGCATGGCGCGGCCCATCGGGTCAATCATGGATTCCATGACCGGGTTCACCGAGGCAGCGGCGCGACGGCGCAACTCGCCCAAGGGCGAGGCGACGCGGGAGAAGATCCTCGACGCGGCGGAAGCGCTGTTCGCCGACCGGGGTTTTCATGGCGTCTCGCTGCGCGACATCACCGAGCGCGCCGCCGTGGAACTGGCGCTGGCCAGCTACCATTTCGGCACCAAGGAAAATCTGCTGCGCGCCGTGGTCAGCCGCCGCGCCGGCGAGCACCGCGCGGACATGATGGCGAGCCTCGATGCCGCCATTGCCTCGGCGGTGCCGGGCCTGCCGTCCAACGAAAGCCTGGTCGCGGCCTATGCGCGCCCGGCGCTGGCGAAGATCGGCAGGGGCGCGGGCTGGGCCGCCTATATCAAGCTGATCGTCGGCATCCAGAACCTGGCGCGCGATGACGTGGTCGGCCTGCTGACCAACGAGGAATACGACCCGGCCATCCGCCGCTTCGTCGACGCCTTCGTCGCCGCCAACCCGGCGGTGCCGCCGCGCCGGGTGAATTACGCTGTCTACTTCCTGCACGGCGCGCTGATCCAGATCCTGTCGCAGGGCTGGGCGTTCGAGCGTCTGCTCTCCGGCGGCGAAAGCCTGCGCGACATGGATGAACTGGTCGCCGAACTGTCGGCGTTCTTCAGCCGTGGGCTGAACGGGGCGTGCGTACCGCAAACGCGGTAATCCATAGTGGTCATGATGACAAACAGTCAGCCCTGTCCTAGACTCGGGGCGGGCCGGCTCGTCGTTCTGTCAGCTTATTTGCGTTTGCGCTCGAAATCCGCCGCGAGGGGAGCGGCGTGGTTCGAGTTGGAGGGGCGTGATGAATCCTGTCCTGATCGTCTTCGGAATCCGGGCCGCCGTGCGTCTCGGCCGTGCCGGCGCGGAGATCTACGCGCAGCGGTCCCGCGACAGGGACGTCTACCTGCCGGACATCGAACCACCGGCGCCGTTCAGCGCCTACCAGCTGCTGATCGACTTCTACGGCGATCCGGTCAACCTGCAGAGGCTGAAAGCCGATCCGCAGCTCATCGTGCTGTGGGATGAAGCGGCTGAACGGCCCGTCAACAAGCAGCCGCGGACCATCGAGCCGCTTCACGCCGCGTTTCTCTCGGCGCTGGCGGAAAAATCGGTCGACGGCGGCGAGGAAAGCCGCACCGCCAGGCTGGAACTGGCAGGCGGCGCGCTGATCTCGCAGTGGAGCCGGGCCGCCGAGCCGATCAGCCCGATCGGCCGCATCGCCCTGACCATGGCCGATATCGCGCTGGAATTCGTCGGGTCCAATCCTTCGGTGGTCGGCGTCGGTGGCAATGGCGAGAAGCTGATCGGCGCCATCGCGCTCAACCTGTCCAGCATGATCCCGGATGACACGGACGAGTTCGGCCCGCGGGCCCAGATCGCCAATCGTCTCGTCGGCATCTTCCTGCGCGCCGGCCTGTCGGCCCTGGCCGCCCATCCGGACTTGGTGCTCGACAACGATCAGGCCGAAAGGTTGGTCAAGGAGACGCTGGCGCCGCTGCTGAAGGTGATGCCGGCCAGCCTGAGCGAGCAGCTGGAGTGGCAGCAATTGCTGGACGCGCTGCTGGGACCGGCGGCTACCGCCGCCTTCTCGGTCATCGCCGAGAAACCCGATGCCTTTCTTGGCAAGACATTCGCCTCCGACAAGGCGCTGGGCGCGCTGACCGGCGCGCTGTTCGCCACGCTGCAGGATGCCGACGTGCGGCGGCAGTTCGGCGACGGCGGCTGGATCGCCCTCTACAAGTCGCTGCTGCAGGTGGCGGCCGATCGCCCGGCGCTCTTCGTCGGCGATGGCACCAAGCCGAAGGACCAGCTCATCCGCGGCCTGCTCGCGGGCACGGCCAGGACGCTGAGCAAGCACCCGGGCTTCGACGGCCGGATCGGGGCCGAGCTTACCGCCGTGGCGTTGCAGGCGCTCAACGCCAACGCGGGCGGGCTGCTCAAGCTGGACAAGGACGACGAATGGGAGGGCACGGCGCTCGCCATGATCGGCCAGGTCTCGGGCGGGCTGTCCCAGGCGCTGACCGGCGGAAGCGGGGCGCTGCGCCGGTTCGGTCAGGATCAGCTTCTGGAGCTGGGGCGTATCTTCCTGGTCCAGGCGGCGGCAACGCCGGGCATGCTGGGGATCAAGCGGACCGAACTGCAGTCCATCGTCTCGGGCGTCGCGTCGGCGATGGCCAAGGACAGCGATCTGCTGCTGTCGCCGGACGACTGGCTGAAGATCGCCGCCGTGGCCATGGGCGAGGCGGCGGCCAATCCGGGCCGGTTGTTCGGGCTGGACGACGCGTCTCCCGGCGAGGCGCTGGCGGCGCAGGTCATCGGCGATCTGCTGAAGGTCGCTTCGGCGGCATGGTCCACGGGACGCGACGGCGGCAGCCTGCTCGCCGGCGCCACGCTGCGGGACGCGATCATCTCGGCGCTAAGGGCCGCCGCGGGCAACGCCATTGCCGCTGCGTCGGACGATAAGCCCGTCATGGCCGTTGCCGAAGCGATCAACAAGGTCGTCGCCCAGTCGCCGCAGGCATTCGGCTCGACGGACTGGCTCCTGCTGTTCGAGACCTTGGTCGCGGAGGCGCTGACGAGCGGCAAGGTCGCCGCCATAGACGAGGCGAAGATCATGGAAATTCTTGGCAAGCGAGGTGGGGCATGAAGACGAGGTTGGCTCTTGCCATCGTCGCCATCGCTGTTCTGGCGGCCGGCTGCACAACCGTGGAGACGGCGTCGGCGATGCGCACGCTCGACGACCGGATGCGCGAAATCCTGGTGCAGCAGGCCAGCCAGGACGACGACCTGGTCCGGGTGGTGACATCCGACCAGGCGCTGGCGGACCTTGCCAAACAGGCGGTCGACCAAGCGACGGGCGCGAAGGAGGATCTGGAGCGCATCACCTTCTACCGGATCGCCGCGGTCGCGTACTGGAAAGCCGGTCCCGCGGGCGAGGACAAGATCGCCGCTGTGGTGGCCGACGGTGTGCGGCTCTGCAAGAGCGTGGTGCGCCAGCCGCCCCGGGACTGCGTCGCCATCGCCCTCGCACTACCGGCGGCCCAGATCGAAAGCGAAAAGCGCAAACTCGACGAACTGGAGGCCGCTGCAGTGCAGGGTCCGCTGGGCGAAGACCAGTTGAAGCAGTCCGTGCTCGTCACCGACAGGATGTTCGCCGCCACCAGCCGGCTTCTGCAGATGCGCCCACCGGGCACCGACATCGCCGTTCCGGCCGATTTAAGGGAGTATGTCGACCGGCAGGTGCTGCTGGCCTACTGCAACGCAGGCCGGGCGCGTGCGTTCGCCGTCGAGAAATCGGCGGGCGGGCTGCCGGAGGCGACCCGGCAGGAATATCTGCACGTCCGCGGCGAAACCACCAGGGCGCTGGGCCAGGAGCCCGTCTGCATGGAACGCAAGGACATCCGTACAAGGGCGCTCAAGGAGGAGGCGGTCACCGGCGGCCGCTAACTCTATTCGACCGTGGAGAACCGTAATCCGGCGGCGCCGAACCGAGCCAGCTCCGCCGTGCCGAGCGCCAGCGCCGGGGTGAGCACGCCGGCGCGGTCCGGCTTCCTCGCGTTCGGGTCGGCGAGGATCAGGGCGGCCTCGGCGATCATGTTGGCGGTGGTGCGGTAGCCGGGATGGCCGTCGGCGTCGAGCCGCATGGCGACGGCGCCCGCCGGGCCGCTGGCGCGACCGGTGATGTTCCAGTGCCAGCTATCCAGGTTCTCCAGGCTGGGGCCGGCGCCCGGCTTGGGAAAGAAGCGGTCGGCGACGGACTTCATGATCTGGCGCGGCGCCTTCAGCGGCGTGCTCATCAGCCAGCCCATGACCGAGGCGTTGGCCGACATCAGGTACGCGGCGGGCGCCCGGAGGGCGCCGGCACGGTCGCCCATGCTGAGCCGCTCGCGGTAGCGCAGCGCGGTGGATATGGGAACCTGCTCGCGCCGCAGCAGGGCGAATGTGCGGTTGACGACGGCCGGATGCAGGAACGGCCCGGGGAAGATCGGCATGGACCACGGCTCCAGGTCGTCGGCTTTCGGCGTCATGTCGTAGGGCATGGCGCGCCTGATCTCGTCGCGGTCCGGGTCGTCGGCGGGGTTGAGCGCGGTGGGATCCTCGGCTAGGCCGGAAAAGTCGTGCTCCAGCATCATCCGCATGGTCTCGGCCGTGCCGCCCGAGATCATCTCGCCCAGGCCGTTGACGCCGGGTGGCGGCTGCATGGCGCCGCCCAGCAGGTCGATGCGCGCGGGGCTCGCCCCGTGCTTTGCCATATAGCCCTCCAGCAGCGCGAGAGCCATCAGGTCGAAGGGCAGCGCCTCGTAGCCGGCGACGGGCGCGATCCGGGCGCCGCTCGCGCGCGCCGTGTCGTGGAAGCGGTCGATGATGCCGCGCACGAACACCAGTTCGCCGGTCAGGTCCAGATAGTGGGTGCCGGCCGCCGCGCAGGCGCCGACCAGGGTCTCGGCGCGTCCGTAATAGGGTCCGGCCAGGTTGGCGATGGCCGCGCCGCGCGCCGCGAGTTCGGCCGCTTCGCCTGGAACGGTGCAGTCGGCGGCGATGGCGCCCGATGCGCCGTGCTGTTCGGCGAGCGGCGCGAGCACCTCGGCGCGCCGTCCGGCGATGGCCCAGCTCTGGCCGGTCTCGCGGGCGCGCCCGGCAAGGTATTCGCATACCCGCTGGCCGGTGTAGCCGCTGGCGCCTACCACGATGACGTCGAATTCCCGCATGGCTTGCTCTCCCGCCGCGTTCGCTGGCGGCTTGGCCATCATAGCATCCTGGCGGCGGGTTGACTTGCGCGGCGCGGAGCGCATCTCATCGGCGGGGCAGGACGCAGGAGCAGAAGATGAGCATCCAACTCAACCACACCATCATCTGGTGCCGGGACCAGGCGAAATCCGCCAATTTCCTGGCAGAGATGCTCGGGCGGCCCAAGCCGAAGACGTTCGCCCATTTCCATGTGGTCGACCTGGACAACGGCGTGTCGCTGGATTTTTCCGAGGATGGCGCGGGCTTCTCGATCCAGCACTACGCGTTCCTCGTGAGCGACGCGGAATTCGACGCCATCTTCGGCCGCATCCAGGCAAAGGGCCTCGACTACTGGGCCGATCCCATGCGCAGCAAGCCCGGTGAGATCAACCGCCATGACGGCGGGCGCGGCGTCTACTTCCTCGACCCGGACGGCCACGTTCTGGAGGCGATCACCCGCCCTTACGGCAGCGGTGGCTGAGGACAGCGGTTTCCGCTTGTTTGGCCAAGGCTTGCGGCTAATCTCGTCGCGAGGGGCGCCAACATGCGCCCGCGGGATCGGGAGCCATCGCCATTCGTCTCCTTGTGACGGGCAATCAGGGGTATATCGGGCCGGTACTGACTCGGATGGCGCAGCAGCGCGGCCATCACGTGACCGGGCTGGATTGCGGATATTTCGCCGAGTGCGGCGGCGACGTCGCCGCCGAGCGGCAGATCGTCCGCGACGTGCGCGATGTCGTCCCGGCCGATCTCGCCGGGATCGACGCGATCATTCATCTCGCCGGCCTGTCGAATGATCCCATGGGCGCGCTCGATCCAGGCCTTACCTACGAGATCAACCGGGATGCGACGATCCGGCTGGCGACGCTGGCCAAGGCGTCGGGAATTGGCCGGTTCGTCTTCGCC
>JBKJNE010000461.1:0-13269 GCA_046596015.1 Alphaproteobacteria bacterium | reverse complement strand
CGAGGCGTCGCAGGCGCTGGCGCTGAGGGCGATCCAGCAACTGATGCTGTGCCGGATGCGCGACCTGGACGTGATCTTCCTGATGATCATGTCGGCGCTGTTCTCATTCATGGTTTGGCTGGTCCAGACCCTGGGACGGCTGGACGCCACCAAGACCGGCAAGAAGGGTCTTACCGCTCCGACGGCGCCGGTGCCCGCCGGCGTGGTCACCCTCGCCCAGCCGCTGGAGATGGCGAGCTTTGCCGGCGCGCCGCGCGCCATGCTGGTGCTCGAGCGCGAGGAAGAGATCAGGGTGCGCGGCACCAGCAACCGGGTCCTCGACGATCTCCGCAGGGTCAAGGACCTGCCGGACGACACGGTCAAAAAGCTGGTCCTCGACATCGACACCACGCCGCCTCCGAGCGAGGCCGTCGCCATGATCTACGACCGGGTGCGCGACAGGGCCATCGGCGGCGAGCTGATCGACCGGGTCCGCGACGTGGCCGTGCTGCTCGACCCCAACAACCGCGAGGAAATCGCCACCACGATCTATCCGGCCGTGGCGCTGATGGCCCGCGCCGAGGAGATGATCGCGGTCACCAGGGTCGCCTCGATCTCGGAATTCGACCAGGACCGGTTCAGCGCCGCCATGCGCGGCTTCGCCGACGCCTATGAGAACTATGCCGCCAAGGCCGAAACCGACCCCAGGAAGACCACCAAGGAAATCGCCGCCGCCAACGCGGCCATCATCGCCAAGAAGGAATCCGTGGCTGCCTCGGCCGCCCAGTTCAGCGGCGCGGCGCTGTCGACCGAGCTAGCCAAGCGGCTGAAAGCCATGTTCGAGGAGATGATCCTGTCCGGCCATGCCCGCAAGCATCCCGGCCTGGAGCACAAGGGCGGCGTGCCCGTCGGCGGCACCTTCGTGCTGCTCTACGGCACGAGGCGCGACCTTATGGCCGGCATTCCCCAGGCGCTGAACGGGCTGGGATCGCCGTTCGAATCCGCGTTCAAGGAGCTGATCGGCGGCAATCCGCCCGCCATCGACATCCGCGGCATGGCGCAGGACATGATCGCCGCCAGCAAGCCGCGCAGCGACGACATCCTCGACGAGTTCGTGGTGCTGGGCGATTTCTGCCTCCCCTATCTGTGCTGCGACAGCGACTGCTCGGACGTGGTGATCGACAAGCGGCTGATCCGCAAGGACGGCGTCATCCGGTCGGACAGCAGCCCGATCGTCGCCACGCCGACACCTACACCCACTCCAACTCCAACTCCAACTCCAACTCCACCACCAACACCGACGCCGACGCCGACGCCGACCCCAACGCCGACTCCCACGCCCACGCCGCCCCGGGTGGATACCGGCATCGCGGTGATCAGCGTGTTCCAGCGTAGCGTGCGCGGAGAAACCCCGGCGCCGCGTTCGGTGCTGACGATTACCGACCTGCGCGACAATTCGTCGACCGAGCAGCGCATGGGGGCAACGGCGACCCTGGAGCTGAAGCCCAGCAAGTATTCGCTGGTGGCGACCATCGGCCAGGTCAAGTCGCAGCCGGTGGAGATCGCGCTGCGGGCAGGCCAGACCGTGCCGGTCAAGCTGGTGGTCGAGGGATAGGTCAATGAGCGCGGCGGCGCACAGGATCGGGAG
Organism: Alphaproteobacteria bacterium; assembly: GCA_046596015.1. Classification (GTDB taxonomy): domain Bacteria; phylum Pseudomonadota; class Alphaproteobacteria; order SMXS01; family SMXS01; genus RI-34. Next base: position 11,642 of record JBKJNE010000461.1, on the reverse strand, counting down.
GGTGGTCTTCGATGTCGAGGCGCCCGATCAGGTCGCCGTCGCCGCGTTCGGCGCCGCGGTCCGTGCCCGCTTCGACGCCGTCATCGAACCGGCGCTGGAGGCCGCGCTCAACCGCATCGACCGGCCCGGCGCGCTGATCCGCCTCGACCGGATCGAGGTCGATCTCGGTCCGCTCTCCGGCATGCCGGCCGACATGGACGACCTGACCCGCCGCATCGCCGACGGTCTGGCCGCGGCGCTGACAGCCGCGCCGCCGGGCGAGGCCGCCGACACCGACGCGCGGGACGACGCGGCCGAGCTGATCGCCTTCCTGGAAACCGGCGAGCTGCCCTGGGCCGAGCCCGGCGGTGCGCTCCTTGCGCTGGGTCAGGCGCTGGCGGCGCTCGGCGCGCCCGCCATGGCCCGGCTGGCGGCGCGGCTGCGCACCGTGCTGATCCGCCGGCGCGCGGCCGAGCGGCTGGTGCGCCAGCTTCCCACGTCGCTGGTCCGCCGGCTGTTCCGTGCCCTGCTGCCCGACGCGCTGGCAGCCCCGCTGGCGGTGTTCGGTCCCGACGCGCCAGCAGCCGCCGACGCCCCCGTCACCGAGGCGCTGGTGCCGCGCCTGATCCAGTCATTCCAGGCGCTGGCAAAAGCCTCGGCGCTGCCCGATCTGGGCGAGGTCGTCGCCCTGTTCACCGCGCTCGACAGCCGGATGCCGGCGACAGCGCGCGAGGCGTTCGCGCCCGCCAGCCCACCGGCTGCGCAGCGGGTGGCAAAAAAACCCGAATCCGCCGCCCTGGAGCCGGTTCCGCCGGAATCCGAACAGCTGCCCGAGGCCGCCGATGAAGAACCCGACGCGCCGTCGCTGGCCGCACTTCGCCCGGTGCACGCGGGGGGCGCGGTGCTGCTGCACCCGTTCCTCGCCACCTTCTTCGGCCGGCTTGGGCTGCTGGAAGCGCCGGGCCGGTTCCGCGATCCGGAGGCCTGCGCGCGCGCCGTGCTGCTCGCCCATCATCTGGCGACCGGCGGGGACGACGCGCCCGAGCCCGAAACCGTGCTGTTCAAGATCCTGTGCGGCATGGAGATCGCCGACCCGGTCCCGCGCCGCATCGCGCTGACCGACGCGGAGTGCGCGGAATCCGGCGCCCTGCTGGAGGGCGTCATTACCCATTGGGGCAGGCTGGGCAAGACCTCGCCCGCCAGCCTGCGCGACGGCTTCCTGACCCGCATGGGCCGGCTGCGGCGGCAGGGCGGGCTGTGGCGGCTGACCGTCGAGCGCCGGGGCATCGACGTGCTGCTCGACGACCTGCCCTGGACGCTCTCGCGGGTGAAGACGCCGTTCATGAAATCGATCCTCACCGTGGACTGGCGGTGAACCCATGAAGACCGCCGCCGCGCGCCAGCACAATCCGCCCGCCGCCGACAAGGCGAAGGGCGGCGGCGCGCGCAAGCCGTTCTTCAGCACGGTGCAGGCGAAGTCTTCCGAGGAGATGCAGGCGCGGCTGAGCGTGGGCCGGCCGGGCGACCGCTTCGAGAAGGAGGCCGACAGCGTCGCCGACAAGGTCGTCGACGGCAAGCCGGTGCGCGGCGGGCTGGCCGGCGGCATCACCCCGCTGACCCAGCGCCGCGAGGATGAAGAGACGCAAACCAAGGCGGATGCCGAGGAGGAGAAGCTCCAGGCCAGGGAAGACAGGGAGCTCGAGGCCCAAGCAAAGGAGGACGAGGAAGCCCAGGCCAAGGCGGACAAAGACGAAGATCTCCAGAAGAAGGAAGAGGACGAAGCGGCCCAGGCCAAGCCCGAAGAGGACGAGGCGCTTCAGAAGAAGGAAGAGGAAGAGGCCCAGGCAAAATCCGACGAGGAAGAACCCGAGGCCCAGCGTAAGGAGGACGAGGAGGCGCAGGCCAAGGCCGCCGAGGAAGAGGAAGCCCAGGCCAAGGAAGACGACGACGAGGTCCAGGCGCGCGGCAATGGCGGCGGGCTGTCGGCGTCGGACGAGGTGGCGCGGCAGGTGCGCGCCGCGCGCGGCCGGGGCAACCCGATCCCCGGACCGGTGCGGCAGAAGCTGGAAGCCCAGTTCGGCGCGGATTTCTCGGGCGTGCGCATCCACACGGATTCGGCGGCGGTCCTCCTCGCCGATGCGCTGAAGGCGCAGGCGTTCACCCGCGGCAACGATGTGTTCTTCAACGAAGGCAAGTTCGACCCGTCGTCGCGCGACGGCGAGTACCTGCTGGCCCACGAGTTGACGCATACCGTGCAGCAGGGCGCGGTGCAAGCCGAGCCGGCGAACGACGCCGACGCCAACGTCATCAGCCTGGCGCCCGCCGAGGACACGGACAGCTATGACGTGCGCCCCGAGATCGTCGAGGCGATGCGGCTGGCGCGCGGCGAGGCCGGCAAGGTCAACGCCAAGAAGACCGGCGGCGACGGCAAACGCCTCGGATGGGAGCGGCTGCGCGAATATTTCAACACGGCCTTCGGCGGCCCGGTGGTCAGCGAGCAGGTGATCGACAAGCCGACCCTGCTGGAGAAGACCGACAAGGACGGCAAGAAAGTCCGGATGGACGTGCTGCCGAGCTGGTGCGGCATCTTCACCTGGTGGGCGATGAAGAAGGCCGGCATCCCGATCCCCGACTGGAAGCTGGGCAAGCCGGGCATCGACGCCATGAAGCTGCGGCCATCGGGCGAGCTGCCGCGCAAGGGCGACATCGCCATCGACGTCGTGCCCTACAACCATTTCGCTATGGTCACCGGCCTCGAATCCGCCAAGGACGCCGAGGGCAAGCCAGCCAAGATGACCAAGGTCGCCACCATCAACGGCAACACGGCGGGCGACGACAATCTGGGCGGCCAGGTGCAGGAGCGCTGGGACCCGCTGTCGCGCTGGGACCACTTCCTCGATCCGGTCGGCAAGATGAACCTGCCGCCCGCGCCCATGGTCACGCTCAGCCGCGAGCCGACAGCCGCCGAGGAAGCGGCGGCGGAAGGCGGCGGCGAAGCGCCCGCCGGCGCGGAGAAGAAGGCGCCGGTCGAGACCGGCCCGCGCCCCGAGGTCGAGGAGCTCGACACCGGCGTCGACCCGCCCGCGCCCGAGATCAGCCTGGAGGCGCCGCCTGAGCCGGACCTGACGCTGCCGCCCCGGCCCGATGGCGGCCCGGCGGAAGCGGTCGCGCAGGTCGAGCAGGCCGACCTGTCCGGCTCGTCCGACGAGGCGACGACGAAGTTCATCGACGCCAGCCCGTCGGTGATGGCGGCGACCCAGCCGGCGCTCGCGCCCGCCATCGACGGCAAGATGAAGGGCGAGCAGCAGGCGCTGGCCGACAATCCGCCGGTGCTGGAGGCCAAGACCTCCGGCGTGGTCGACGCGCCGATCACCGGGCCGGACGACCTGCCGATCCCCGAGGCGCAGGTGTCGGACGGCGTCACCGAGGCCGATCCCGGCGCCATCGCCACGGTGTCGGACCCCACGCCGCACCCGTTCAAGGGCAACGCCGAGCGCGACGAGCAACTCGACAAGGAGGAGACCGGCTCGTTCTGGGATGCGTTCAAGAATTTCCTGCGCGGCTTCGTCACCGGCATCAAGACCAGGGACGGCAGCATCGACACCTCGGCCGGCGACCGGCCGAACGTGGCGCTGGAGGGCGAGGCCGACACCGGTCGCATGGAGACCCAGCGCGGCGAGGCGCAGACCTCGGTCACCGAGCAGCGCGACGCCCAGACCAAGGCGTTCCGCGAGCATCCGGGCCAGTCCAACATCCAGCCGCGCATGATCGACGAGCAGCGCCCCGTCGCCGTCTCGCAGGAAGCCGCCGCCACCATCGACCCGCAGGCCGACGACGGCGTCGCCGCCTATGCCGAGGCGCCACTGCCGCAGGACGTGCGCGACGCCGCCGACGTCAAGGTCTCGAAGACCCTGACGCCCAACATGGTCGAGGCGCGCGCCCAGACCACCGACGCCGCCGGTGCCCGCGACACCGGGAGCAAGACCGAGATCGACACCGCCCAGCAGGCCGCCGCCGACATGAACTCGGCCACCGACGACGCTCAAAGAAAACTGGTCGTCGACAACCGCGGCAAGGTGGCCAAGCTCCAGGGCGACGGCATCGGCGAGGCCTATGACCACGTCAACGCCTTCAACAAGGACGCCGCCAAGGAGCAGACCACGGCGCGCAAGGACATCGGCGAGCACGTCAGGTCCGAGGAAGGCAAGGCCCGCACCGAGCTGGACAAGGGCGAGAAGGAGGCCGACGACAAGAAAGCCGAGGGCGAGAAGGACGCCGCCGAAAAGAAGAAGAAGCTGGAGGAGGAGCAGGACAAGGAAAGCTGGTGGGACCGGGTCAAGAGCGCCATCAAGAAGGCGGTCAAGGCCATCACCGAGGCCATCGACGCCGTCTTCACCGCCGTGCGCAACGCGGTGAAGACCATCATCGAGAAGGCCAAGAACCTCGCCATCGGCCTGATCAACGCGGCGCGCAACTGGGTCGTCGACAAGCTGAACAAGTTCCGCGACTGGGCCAAGTCTCAGGTTGACAAGTACCTGAAGGACACCTTCCCCGGCTTGGCCAAACGCATCAACGACGGCATCGACGCGGTCGCCGACACAGCCATTGCCGGCGTCAACGCCGTGGCCGACAAGGCCATCGAGACCGTGACCAAGCTGGCGGACGGGCTGGCCAAGGCGCTCGACAAGATCCTGTCCACCTTCCAGACCGCGCTGAAGACCGCCGTGCGCGTGGTCGGCGCGGTGATGCAGGGGGATTTCGCCGAAGCGTTGCGCGCCGCCATCGAGGGCGCCTGCGAGATTGCCGGCGTCGATCCCAAGCCGGTGTTCGACTTCCTCGACCGGGCCGGCAAGGCGATCATGAAGATCCTCAAGGACCCGGTCACCTTCATCAAGAACCTGTTCGGCGCCGTGGGCGACGGCATCGGCAACTTCTTCAAGAACATCAAGAAGCACCTGATCGAGGGTGTCATCGGCTGGCTGACCGGCGCGCTCGGCGAGGTCAACATCACCGGCCCGTTCGAGTTCAGCGCCAAGGGCATCCTGTCCATCGTGCTGCAGGTGCTGGGCCTGACCTACGACAACATCAAGGCGCGGGTGATCAAGAAGGTGCCGGCGGCCGAGAAGGTGTTCAACGTGGTGGAAGCCGGCTTCGGCCTGCTCAAGCGGCTGGTGACCGAGGGCCCCGGCGCGTTGTGGGAGGAGATCAAGGGCCAGCTCGCCAACCTGAAGGAAACCGTGCTGGGCGCGATCCGCAGCTGGCTGATCACCACCGTCATCAAGGAAGGCATCATCTGGCTGCTGTCGCTGACCAATCCGGCATCGGCCATCGTCAAGGCGATCAAGCTGGTGTTCGACCTGGTGATGTTCCTGGTCGAGCGCTACCAGCAGATCAAGGACTTCATCATGTCGGTCTACGAGGCGGTCGCCGAGATCGCGTCGGGGAACTTCGGCAAGGTGACGGTGGCCGTCGAGAACGCCCTGTCGCGCGTGGTGCCGGTGCTGATTTCGCTGCTCGCGTCGGTCATGGGCCTGGGCGGCATCGCCAAGCAGGTGAAGAAGGTCATCGAGACGATCACCAAGCCGATCAACAAGGCCATCGACTTCGTGGTCGACAAGATCGTGAAGTTCGCCAAGAAGATCCTGGGCAAGGCGAAGGCCGGCGCCAAGAAGGTGAAGGAGAAGGCCAAGGCGGTCGCCAAGAAGATCGCCAGCTGGTGGAAGGCCAAGGCCGGCTTCAAGGACAAGTCTGGCGAATCCCACACCCTGTCCTACAAGGGGCAGAAGGCTTCGGCCAAGCTGTACGTGGCCAGCTCCAACCCGACCCACATCCCGGCGTTCCTGGCCGACCGGAAGACCAAGGCAGCGGCGGGCGGCACCAAATATTCAGCGGCCGACGTGCAGGCCGCCGACACCTATCACACCAACAAGGTGGTGCCCGCCGAAAAAGCCCTGAAGACCGCCGACAACGCCGGCGCGGCCGCCAATGCCAAGAAGAAGGTGGACGACAACGAGGCGCTGGTGAAGACGCTAGAGGGTCACCTCGACCATCTGGGCAAGAACTGGCTGAGCAAGTTCTTCGACCCCGGAGACGTCAAGGACTTCCCGCCGGCCAAGCTGCCGGTGATGGCCAACGCCATGAAGGCGAAGAACTTCGAGGCCGACTACATCGTCGCCGGCACACCCAAGAACGGCTTCAAGTACAAGGTCAAGAAAGGCACCGAGTCCGGCGACCATGTGGGCAATTTGCATGGCTGGAAGGACCTGCAGGGCGCCAAGCTTACCTCCGGCGCCGCCAAATATGTCCGCATGCACCTGCTGCCCCACAAGCTGGGTGGCGACGCGGTCGACAGCAACCTGACCCCGGCGCGCGGCGACCTGTTTAACACGCCGTTCTCGGCGGCGGTCGAGCAACCGGCCATCCAGACGGCGACCGAGGGCGTCGAACCCAACCGCAAGCCCATCTGGTACAGCTTCAAGATCACCTACTGGCCATCGACCACCAAGCCGCCCGCGGCGTGGACGCCGGGCGCGCCCTATCCGGCCGACGCGTTCCCCAACCACATCGAGGCCAAGTGGGGCTTCTACAAGACTGCGAACGCGAACTCGACCAAGATCGAACGCGATCCCACACCGAAGGGAAACAAGTCCGACAACCCGCCGCTGCCGGACCTGGCGGTAACTCCGCCCGACATCAACCGCGACGGCCCTACCGCGCTACTCGGCGCATTGCAGAAGCAGGAGCCCGAGATCACCCCCTATTTCGTTTCCGAGATTCTGATCAAGAACCGCCCCTATTCCTCCAAGACCAACATGAAGGACACGATCTGGGAGAAATTCGGCGGCGAGCGGGAAGCCACCAGGCGGAAATACGTGAAGGGAACGTATGACGCCGTCGGCGTCTATGTCACCGTGACGCCATGAACCGGGAAACCCCATCTGTCGGCTCGATGCCCTCCAACGCCGCCAACCTCGACGCCGCGCTCGACGTGCTGGCGCGGCTGGTGCGGGCGCGCATCACCGGCGCCGACCTGACCGAGAACGGCGAGATCCGGCTGGCGTTCTTCGACGACGGCTCGCGGCTGGGCGATTTCATCCGCGAGCGCCAGCCGCCGTTCGACGAATATGTCCTGCTGCTGCTGGCGCTGGCGCCGCACGTCCGGCCCACGCTGCTCGACACCGAGATCCGTGCGGCGCTCGCCCGCGAGGGCGATTTTCCCGAGATCGGCGGCATCCGCGACGAGGGCAGCCGCACCTTCCTGCCGACCGGCGAGACCGCCGCCTTCCTGCTGGCGGGCGACGACCTGGACGGCCGGTTCGACGTGCAGCGGCTGTTCTCGACCGATCACTGGTTCGCCGCCGAGGGCGTGCTGCGGCTGGAGCCGCCGCGGGATGGCGGCCCGCTGCTGTCGGGCCGCGTCGTCATGGCCCGCGACTGGATCGAGCGCTTCACCCTGGGCAGCGCCCAGGCGCCCGCCTTCAGCTCGGCGTTCCCGGCGCGGCGCGTCGCCACCACGCTGGGCTGGGACGACCTGGTGCTCGACGAACCGACCCGAGAGCGCATCGCCGAGCTGGAGAACTGGGTGCGCCACGGCCGCACGCTGCGGGAGGACTGGGGCATGGCCGGCCGGCTGCGGCCCGGCTACCGCGCCCTGTTCCACGGCCCGCCCGGCACCGGCAAGACGCTGACCGCGACGCTGCTGGGCGCGACCACCGGCCGCGACGTCTACCGCGTCGACCTGTCGAGCGTGGTCTCGAAATATATCGGCGAGACCGAGAAGAACCTGGCGGCGCTGTTCGACCAGGCCAATAACCGGCAATGGATTCTGTTCTTCGACGAGGCCGACGCCCTGTTCGGCAAGCGCACCAGCGTCAAGGATGCCCACGACCGCTACGCCAACCAGGAAGTCAGCTACCTGCTGCAGCGGGTGGAGGACTTCGACGGGCTGGTGATCCTCGCCACCAATTTCCGCGCCAACATGGACGACGCGTTCCTGCGCCGGTTCAACGCCATCATCCGCTTCCCCTTCCCCGCCGAGGACGAGCGCCGCGACATCTGGCGCCGCGCCCTGCCCGACCGGGACGGCCGCGAGGACCTGGCGTGCCAGCTCGCCCGCTTCGAGCTGTCGGGCGGCAACATCGTCAACGTGGTGCAGTTCGCCGCCATCGAGGCCATCGCCCGCGGCCGGCGCACGATCGGTATCGACGACGCGGTCAAAGGCATCCAGCGCGAGTTCGAGAAGGAGGGCAAGGTGTTCAAGAACCTGCTCGACGAGGCGGCGGCGTGAGTTGATGGATATGTCCGTTCGCCCCGCCGAACCCGCCGACGCCGAGCGGATCAAGGCCTGCGTCGATGCCGCCTACGGCCCCTCTGTGGCGCGGATCGGCCGTCCGCCCGCGCCCATGCTCGCCGACTACGCCGCGTTGATCGCCGAAGGCAAGGTGCATGTGACAGGCAGCCCCATCGCCGGCCTGATCGTGTTCTATCCGCACGGCGAGCATCTGCATGTGGAGAACGTCGCGGTCTCCCCGGAGGCCCGCGGCAAGGGCTTCGGCCGCGCTCTGATGCGCCATGCCGAGGCGGCGGCAACACGCCTTCGTCTCGCCGCCGTCGAGCTCTACACCCACCAACTCATGACCGAGAACATCAGCTACTACAACCGGCTGGGATACCGCGAAATCCGCCGGGGCGTGGAAGACGGATATCCGCGCGTGTGGTTCCAAAAGTGCTTGACCTAAAGTGCCTGCAATGGCTCCCTGAACGCGCGGCGACGCAAGGAAACCCGGCCTCATGCCCTACAATCTCGACATCCCCGGGTGGATGCCCGAACCCGAGTTGAAGATCCTGGAAAGGCTCGCGCGCACCATTCCGGCCGGCGGCGCCATGGTCGAGGTGGGTCCCTTCTGCGGCCGATCGACATGGTGCTGGTCCAAGACCGTGGACCCGACGGTATCGATCACCTGCATCGACATCTGGGACCCGGTCGAACACCCCTATTCGCCGCCCGCGAGAACCGAAGACGGCGCCGAGGCCGGCGATGATTTCGGCAAGACGACCCGGTACCAGGGCAATTGGGGCACGCGGGAGAACTTCGACTATTACACCCAGGACTGTCGCAATGTCACCGCCATGCGGGGCCATAGCCCGGGCGATTTCCACGACTGGCCCACAAACAGCCTGGACCTGGTGTTCCTAGACGGCATTCATCACAATCCCGGCTTTCGCGACGACGTGATGCACTGGTATCCGCGCCTGAAGTCCGGCGGCACCCTGTGCGGCGACGACTGCGCCCGGACCCATCCGGACGTGTTGTGGACCATCGACGACTTCTGCAAGGAGCGGAGCATTCCGTTCACGGTCGAGCGCCGCATCTGGATGCTGAGGCGGCCGTGAAACATCCCAGCATGGAGCTGACCGCGTATCTGCATCCGGGCTGGGCGCCGCTGATCCGGCCGGCGCCGGCGACGCGGGCGTGGATGGACGCGACGCCCGAGTCCTTCGCCTATCGCTGCCTGCCGCTCAACATCGCCAACGCCCATGGCTGGGAGGTGCTGACGCCGTTCGGGTTCGAGGCGATCTGGAACGGCAACCCGGGCACCGACGCCATCACCATCACGCTGGACCCGGGCGCCGAGCCTGCGCGGGCGCCGGTGTCGCTGTTCGGCCAGGGCGTGCTGACCTTCCACATCGAGGCGATCATGCGCACGCCGCCGGGCTGGGACCTGTGGGTGGGCGGCTCGCCGAACCGGCACAAGGACGGCATCGCACCCTTGACCGGCGTGGTCGAGACCGACTGGTCGCCGTTCACCTTCACCATGAACTGGCGCTTCACCCGGCCGGGGCACGCGGTGCGGTTCGAGGCGCTGGAGCCGTTCTGCTTCCTGTTCCCGGTGCAGCGCGGCGCGGTCGAGGCGTTCGAGCCGTGCTTTGCGCCGCTGGGGGCCGATCCGGACACGGAGAAGCGGTTCCGGGCCTGGAGCGAGGCGCGCGATGCGTTCCACGCCAAGATGCAGCGCGAGCCGCCGAAGGCGCCGGCCGACCGCTGGCAGAAGCACTATTACCGCGGCGTCGACGTCACCGGCGAGGTGCTGGCGCCCGATCACCGCGCCAAGCTGCGGCTGAAGCCGTTCGACCGCAGCGCCGCGCCGCAGGTACCGTCCGCGCCCGCCGAGGATACGTTCAAGCCGGCGCAGGTAACCGCGAGCCCTGTATCGAGCGCCACGGACGCCCAGGAAGTTGCCGCACTGCGGCTCGCCCTCGCCAAGCGCGAATGGCTGCTCGAAACCTTCGAGCGCCAGCGCGCGCTGGCGCCGGCCACCGCCATCCTGGAGCGGCGCGCAGGCATGAGTTCGGAGGAATTCCTGGAGCGGTATTACGCGGTAGGCCGGCCGGTCATCCTGACCGGTGAAATGGACTGGCCCGCCCTGACGCGCTGGAGCCCGGATTACCTCAAGGCCAAGGTCGGGGCCGCACCGGTGGAGTACCAGGGCGGCCGCTCATCCAACGACCGGTTCGAGATGGAAAAGGATGCGCATCGCCGCGAAGGCCCGTTCGACGCCTTCATCGACGCCATCCAGCATGGCGGCGGCAACGACAGCTATCTGACCGCGTACAATTCCGCGCGTAACCGCGAGGCGCTCGCGCCGCTGTTCGACGACATGGGTTTGCTGGACAAGTTCCTGACCCGCGACCGGCCGGCCGCCGAGGGCATGATGTGGATCGGTCCCGCCGGGACGGTCACGCCGCTGCACCACGACCTCACCAACAACTTCATCGCCCAGCTGGTGGGGCGAAAGCGGCTGAAGCTGCTCCCTGCGTCCGAAGTCGGGCGGGTGTACAACCACCGCCATGTCTTCAGCCAGATCACCGACCTGGAGGATCCCGCCCTGGATGGGGCGCGGTGGCCCCGTCTGTCCGGCGCGCGTGTCTACGACGTGGTGCTGGAACCCGGCGAAATCCTGTTCGTGCCGCTGGCGTGGTGGCACCAGGTGAAGTCGATGGATTTCAGCGTGACCGTCACCTACACGAACTTCCTCTGGCCCAACGACGCCTACGCGACCTACCCCAGCGGCTGACGCGTCATTCCGGGGCGGGGGCCATGGCGAAGACCATGTCGAGCGGCCCGGCCTCCGGCAGCACATAGACAATCCCGGCCGTCCCGCTGAAGGACGGCTTGACCACGGCATCGAAGAACGTCGCCGGCACGTTGATGCAACCGTAGGAAATCCGGTTGTCGAGCGCCGACTCTGTCGCCAGTCGTTGCAGCCGGCTTTCCCGGGGATTGCTCGTAACCACACGGTGCAACGAGACGGCCGACGCGTAGTCCACCCAAAGAACCTCCTTCGCCGCCAGGTTCGAGCCGAGCGCAGCCACGAAGCGGCCCGCGGGCGTAACCCGTTCCTCGGGACGGATGCTGGAGAGCTTGCGGTCGCCAATTCCGGCGGGGGCGACATCGCCGCGCGCAAGGCCTAGCAGCGCGGGCGAGGCACCGACCAGCACGCCCCGGGCATCGAACACGAACACCCTGGCGCCGACCTTGTCGACGATGGCGAAAGGCAGGCTCCGGTTGTCGCCGGATTCCGAGATCCAGTCGATCAGTCTGCTGACATCTCCGGAAGCGGGCTCGCCGAGGAACCGCGCCTGGGATGCATCAAGGACGCCCT
>JBKJNE010000457.1:0-4095 GCA_046596015.1 Alphaproteobacteria bacterium | reverse complement strand
CCCGGATCGGCCAGAAGAAGGTGCTGCTCGCCTCGCTTGCCGGCTTCACCGTCACTTCCGTGCTCTGCGGGGTCGCGGCGACGCTGGAGCAGATGGTGCTGTTCCGCCTGTTGCAGGGCCTGTCGAGCGCCGCGCTGCTGCCGCTCGCCCAGGCGGTGATGATGCGCATCTATCCGCGCGAATACTTCGCCAAGGCCATGGCGATCATCGGCGTCGGCATGATGCTGGGACCAATCCTGGGGCCGACCATCGGCGGCTACATCACCGAGGTCGCCAACTGGCGCTGGGTGTTCCTGGTCAACGTGCCGCTGGGCTTGATCTCCATGGCCGGCGTCTGGATATTCCTGGACGAGTACCAGTCGAGCACCGACACCTATTTCGACGTCTTCGGCTTCGCTATGCTGACCATCGGCATCGCCTCGTTCCAGCTCATGCTGGACCGGGGCGAGACCGTGCAATGGTTCGAATCGACCGAGATCAAGATCTACGCGGGCCTGGCGGCGCTGGCGTTCTACATGTTCGTGGTGCAGATGGTCACGGCGGCCAAGCCGTTCGTCAGCCGCGCGCTGTTCCTCGACCGCAACTTCGTCACAGGCTCGCTGCTGTTCGTGGTCGTCAGCTCCAACATGTACATCACCGTCGCGCTGCAGCCGCCCATGCTGCAGAACGTCATGGGGTACCCGGCGCTGACCGTCGGCTATGTGCTGGCGCCGCGCGGCGTCGGCACCATGCTGGGCATGATCCTGTCGGCCAGGCTGATGAACCGCATCGACGTCAGGTGGATCGTCATCGCCGGCCTCGGCCTGGCGGCGATCGGCCTTTGGGACCTGTCGCGGCTGTCCACCGACATCAGCCAGTGGGACATCATCCGGTCGGCCTCGATCCAGGGCCTCGGCCTAGGCCTTGTGTTCGTTCAGCTCAACACCATCGCCTTCGCCAGCCTGCCGCGCCACCTGCACGTGGAGGCGGCCACCATGTTCAACCTGACCCGCGCCATGGGCACCTCGGCGGGCCTGTCGATCGGCGTGGCGCTGCTGTCCCAGTACACCCAGCTCAACCATGCCGAACTCAGCCAGTTCATCTCGCCCTATTACGAAAGCTGGCGTCTGGCGGGCACGGGCATGCCCGAGACGTTCGCTTCGCTCACCGATACCGGGTCGCTGGAAATTCTCAACCGTGAGGTAACCCGCCAGGCGATGATGATCAGCTTCCTCAACAGCTACCACTGGCTGATGCTGTCGGCGCTGGCGGCGATCGTGCTGATGCTGTTCGTGCGCATCCCGCGCGCCATGCCGTCTTCCGCCGCAAACCAGACGACTCACGCCGAGTTCTGAGGTAAACTGGCACCCGGCGCGCGCCAGTCTTGCGGGGAGTGGCTTGCGGGGAGCAGCCCGGCGGCGCCTGGGGGACATGCCATGATTGAAAGATCGGGTATTCGCCGGTACGCGACGTGGGCGCTGGCGCTTTGCCTTGCCGCCGCGGCACCAGCCCTCGCCGCCGATCCTTTCGCCGCCAGCAAGGGCAGCTGGGGCCAGTCCTACGACGACCAGTGGGCGCTCAAGCGCATCAACCTGCCGGCCGCGCTGCCGACGGCGCCGGTGGTGGTCGCGGTGATCGATTCCGGGATCGACTTCTATCACCCCGACCTGAAGAAGGAGACCGTCTGGCGCAGTCCGCGCGAAACCGCCAACGGCAAGGACGACGATGGCAACGGCCTGGTCGACGACCTGATCGGCTGGAACTTCCTCGACGGCGACAACTCGCCATGGGACCAGTCGGGCCATGGCACCCACACGGCCGGGATCATCGGCGCGGCCACCGACAACGGCAAGGGCATCGCCGGCGTCAATCCCAGCGTGCGGATCATGCCGCTCAAGGTCATGGACTTCTATGGCCGCGGTCAGAGCATCCATGTCGCCGCCGCCGTCTACTACGCGGTCGCCGGCGGCGCGCGGGTGATCAATCTGAGTGTGGGCTCGGAAGGCATCTCGCTGGCCGAGGGCAAGGCGATCAGCTATGCGATCCGCAAGGGCGTGGTGGTCGTGGTCGCGGCGGGCAATTCGGGCGTGGACGCGGCCAGTTTCGGGCCGGCGGGCATCCCGGGCGTCATCACCGTCACCTCCACCGACGCCGGCGACAAGCGGCCGGCCTACGCCAATTTCGGCACCTCGGTCGAGTTGGCGGCGCCGGGCGACGACGTGCTGAGCCTGCGGGCGCGGCGCACCGACTTCATGATGCTCGACGGCCCGCCCAATTACCGGCCCGGCACCAACATGGTGGGCACCGACAAGGCGTATTATCGGGCGACGGGCACCTCGTTCGCCGCGCCGTTCGTGTCGGGCGTGGCGTCGCTGCTGTTTGCCAAGAATCCGTCGCTCACCGGCGCGCAGGTCACGCGGATGCTGCTCAACTCGGCCCGCGACGTGGGCGCGCCGGGCTGGGATCACCTGACCGGCTACGGCCTGGTCGACGCGACGGCGGCGCTTGCGGCCGATCCCGCCTTCTTCGTCGAGAGCCGGATCGCGACGGTGAAGCTGGAGCAGCCCGGCGGCAAATACGCCATGCGCGTGACCGGCACCGCCGACGCCGACGCCTTCGGCAAGGCCTGGATCGAGATCGGCGCCGGCGAGAATCCCACCCAGTGGCAGAAGGTGGTCGACGGCATCCAGGGGCCGGTACGCGACGGCGTGCTCGGCGAGTTCGGCATCGACGTGCTCCGTTCCTCGCCGAAATGGGTCGTCAGGCTGGTCACCGAAAATCGGAACGGCCGGCGCCGCGAGACCCGCTACGTGCTGAACCTCGGCTGAGCAGCCTGTTACCGCGCGCGGTGGCGTCCGGGAAAGGCGCAGCGATTGGGCGGGATTATCGACGCGCACGCCGCGCCGGAGCGCCATTCTGGCATTTACTTTTCGGCCGTGCCCCATAGACTGCGCGACTCGAACGATACCCACATTTCATGAGAGACGACCATATGGCGACCGCCGCGACCAAGGGTTCCGAACGCACTCTTCCGTTGTTCTATAAGAAGCCGGAAGTGCTCCGGGCCGACAAGCACAAGAACATCAGCCTTGTCCCCGAGGTGAAGTACGATTTCGCGCGCTCGGCCAATTCACTGCCGATCAACGCCGCGGAAATGCCGCGGGCCGTGCGTCACTACCCGATCGTGTTCACCGACACGGCCACCCCGTTTCCGGTCGCGGTGGTCGGACTGCGCCAGGGCTCGAACCTGTTCATCGAAAAGGACGGCAGCTGGGCCAAGGGCATCTACGCGCCGGCTTATGTGCGCCGCTATCCGTTCGTGTTTATGCGCAACGCCAACTCCAAGACGCTGACGCTCTGCATCGAGCGCGCCTCGTCGCGGATCATGGAGAACCGCGATAACCCGTTCTTCCTCGACGGCAAGCGCACCGAGGTGACCCAGAGCGCGCTCAAGTTCTGCCAGGCTTACGAGGCCGAGTTCCAGAAGACCAACGAGGTCAGCAAGCTGCTGAGCCAGTACGAGCTGTTCACCAGCAACCGCGGCACTTTCACCCTCGAGAGCGGCGAGAAGGTCTCGCTGACCGGCTTCAAGCTGGTCGACGAGAAGAAGCTGAACGCCTTGCCCGGCGACGCATTCGAGGCCCTGCGTGCCGGCGGTGCGCTGCCGGTCATCTACTGCCACCTGATCTCCATGCATAGCTGGCAGAACCTGATCACCCGCGAGGACGCCAAGGGCATCTGATCCGCCTTGCCTGAAAGCGGTTCAGCGGACCTGGCCGCCATCGACCACGATGGTGGCGCCGGTCACGAAGCTGGCCCGGTCCGACGCCAGCCATAGCGCCGCGTCGGCGATCTCCTCCACCCTGCCGAAGCGCTTGAGCGCCACTTCCCGGTCGATCCAGCGCTGCCAAGACTCGGGCCGTCCGGCGGTGATCTTCTCCCAGCTGCCGCCGGGGAACAGGATGTTGCCGGGCGCGATCGCGTTGACCCGGATGCCGTCCTTGCCCACCAGCTTGGCCATGGCGCAGGCGGCGTGGTTGATCGCCGCCTTCGTGGCGGCATAGGGAATGGCGGTGCCCATGGCGTCGACGCCGGCGATGGACGAGATCATGATCA
>JBKJNE010000544.1:0-2800 GCA_046596015.1 Alphaproteobacteria bacterium | reverse complement strand
GCCCTTCCGGACCGATGTTCGCGGCACCCAATGGAGATTTGCAGCCGATGCCATGATGCGATGCTCGCATTTCGCTGAGGGTCAATGCTATATAACACGCCGCGCTGCGATTTCCGGCATGTGCCGGGGCTAACCTCTTGCAGTCGACAAGTTACGGGTTATCTGAGTGCCAGCCCGCGCGCTTCAAGATGCGTCAGTAATGCTCTGGCTCTAATGCATTTTTGAATCGCCTCCAAATGCGTTTTGGCAGCGGGTGACCGACACGAAAGACAAGTGTGGGAGTATCTGTGTATGCCCGAGGTCATCTTTCCTGGCCCGGACGGCCGACTTGAAGGCCGCTATCAACCGCCTAAGGTAAAGAATGCTCCGATCGCGCTGATCCTGCACCCGCATCCGAGGCACGGCGGCACCATGAACAACAAGGTGGTCTACCACCTGTTCCACGCGTTCGCGCGCCGGGGCTTCGCGGTGCTGCGCTTCAACTTCCGCGGCGTCGGCCGCAGCCAGGGTGAGTTCGACAACGGCATCGGCGAGTTGAGCGACGCCGCCTCGGCGCTCGACTGGCTGCAGACCTACAACCCCGACGCGCCGAGCTGCTGGATCGCCGGCTTCTCGTTCGGCGCCTGGATCGGCATGCAGCTGCTGATGCGCCGGCCCGAGATCCAGGGCTTCATCTCGGTCGCCCCGCCCGCCAGCATGTACGACTTCAACTTCCTGGCGCCCTGCCCGTCCTCGGGCATCATCATCCAGGGCACCGCCGACGAGGTGGTGCCGCAGGAAGCCACCGCCAAGCTGGCCGAGAAGCTGCAGGCGCAGAGGGGCATCAAGGTCGATTACGTGACCATCCCCGGCGCCAGCCACTTCTACGAGAACCACATGGAGCAGCTCATCGGTTCCGTGGACGGCTACCTGGACAAGCGCCTGAAGGCCTGATCTTTCTCAAATCCCAGCACGGAGTAGCGGAGGCTGTAAATGCGGGTCGGTCAGCGCGGAAAGGATCTTGCTGTCAGATTGCCAGCGGCCGTCGTTAAGGCGCTCGATCTCAAGCCAGGCGACGAGGTCGACTTGACCATCGGCGACAATGGTGTGTTGGAGATCGCGCGACGTGATTACCGCTCGAACCAGTCAGATTCTCAAACGTCCTGACTCTGCACGCTAACCCAGCGCGAACAGCTTCCCTCCGGTCATCGGCTCGGGCACGCCGGTCGTGGTCGGCGTACTGAGCGGCAGGCCTTTCATCGACCGGACCGCCAGGAAGGCGAATGCCTCGGCCTCGAGGAAATCGCCGCGCCAGCCGACGGATTCGACAGGGTCGACCGGCACCTGCAAGGTGCGCTGCAGCCCCGCCATGATCACCGGATTGTGCCTGCCGCCGCCGCAGACCAGCCAGCGGCCCGGCGCCTCGGGCAATACCTCACGGCTGGCGGCGATGGCGGCGACGGTCACTGCCGTCAACGTCGCGGCGCCGTCCTCTAGCGACAGGCCGTCGACCATGCCGACCGGGAAATCGTTGCGGTCGAGCGACTTGGGAAATTGCTGGCCGAAATAGGGATGGCGCAGCGCCTCCCGCACCACCGCGTCATCGACCCTGCCGGAGGCGGCCATGGCGCCGTCGCGGTCGAGCGCCTCGCCGGTGTGGCGGTTCAGCCAGTCGTTGATCAGGGCGTTGCCCGGGCCGGTGTCGAAGGCGACCACCGAGCCGTCGCGGTCCAGCCAGGTGATGTTGGAGACGCCGCCGATGTTGAGAATGGCGACCGGCCAGTCGGCGTCCGTCAGCCCGGCCGAGCGCAGCAGCGCCTGGTGATAGAGCGGCACCAGTGGCGCGCCCTGGCCGCCGGCGGCCACGTCGGCGGTGCGGAAGTCGTTGACCACGGCGATGCCCAACTCCTGTGCCAGCAGGCCGCCGTCGCCGATCTGCCAGGTCCAGCGCTCCGCCGGCCGGTGCAGGATGGTCTGGCCGTGAAAACCGACGAGATCAATGTCGGCCGCTGCCAGCCCTTCCTTCAACAGCAGCGCCTCGACCGCGCGGGCATGGGCACGGGTCAGGTCTTGCTCGACGGCGTGGACGACGGGCGAGCCCACCAGGCCGCGTCCCTGCTCGGCCGCCATATCGAGCAGCATCTTCAGGCGTAGGGACTGGGCGCGGCTGTAGGGTTCGAACCAGGTCGGCCCGAGATGCTCGACGGAGAGGCCGTCGGTGCGCAGCAGCGCCACGTCGATTCCGTCGAGCGAGGTGCCGCTCATGAGGCCGATGGCCGTGAGTTCCGCCTTTGTGCTCATATGCTCTTGTGCTAGGTACGGGCCGCGAGTTTTCGCGGCTACCCTAGCACCGAGCACCCCTTATGACCGAACCGAAATCAGACTTCCTGCGCGCCATCGTCGACCGCGGATTCCTGCACCAGGCCACGGACTTCGAGGGGCTGGACGCGGTGCTCTGCAAGGGTGCGGTCACCGCCTATATCGGCTTCGACTGCACCGCGCCCAGCCTGCACGTGGGCAGCCTGCTGCAGATCATGATCCTGCGCCACCTGCAGAAGTCGGGCCACAAGCCGGTGGTGCTGATGGGCGGCGGGACGACCAAGATCGGCGATCCGACGGGCCGCGACCTGTCGCGCCAGATGCTGACCGAGGAGGTCATCCAGGCCAACAAGGCGGGCATCAGGCAGGTGTTCGACAAGTTCCTGACCTTCGGCGACGGTCCGACCGACGCGGTGATGGTCGATAACGACGACTGGCTGTCGACGATCAACTACATCTCGTTCCTGCGCGACTTCGGCCAGCATTTCTCGGTCAACCGGAT
>JBKJNE010000404.1:0-7690 GCA_046596015.1 Alphaproteobacteria bacterium | reverse complement strand
TCTTCCGCCCCACCGGCCTGCTCGGCCGCCCCGAGATCGAGAAGGTCTGATGGCGGCCGCCGACCGCCAGCGTCCGCCGCTCGCCGCCCTGCTGCGCGACGCCGCGCTGGCCGCCGTGGTCGCCGCGCTCCTCGCCGTGCCGCTGCTCGGTGTCCGCCTCGTCGACAATGCGGGCGGCCTGACCCTCGACTACCGGATTCCGCTGGTGCTCTACGCGGCGGCGGCGGTGTTCGCCGGCCGCCTGCTGCTGTCGCTGGTGGGGCACTTTCTGGCGCCGACGTTCCACGGCATGACGGCGTCGCTCCCGCGCATGCCGCACAATTCCCTGATCGTCGTCGGCTGGCTGCTGGTCGCCGCCGCCGTGCTGCTGCCCTGGATGCCGTTCGCCGAGCGCAACCTGATCGACAAGCTCACCCTGATCCTGATCTACGTCATGCTCGGCTGGGGGCTGAACATCGTGGTCGGCCTCGCCGGCCTGCTCGACCTGGGCTATGTGGCGTTCTACGCCATCGGCGCCTATGCCTACGCGTTGCTGTCCATGCATTTCGGGCTGTCGTTCTGGATCTGCATGCCGCTCGCCGGCCTGATGGCGGCGATGTTCGGCATCGCGCTCGGCTTTCCGGTGCTGCGGCTGCGCGGCGACTACCTGGCCATCGTCACGCTGGGCTTCGGCGAGATCATCCGCGTCGTGCTGCTCAATTGGCAGGCGGTGACCAACGGGCCCAACGGCATCACCGGCATCGAGCGGCCGACCCTGTTCGGGCTCAGCTTCTCGCGGGCGGCTGACGGACCCACTTTCGCCGGCTTCTTCGGCATCGAGTTCTCGCCGGTGCACCGGGTGTACTTCCTCTACTACCTGATCCTGGCGCTCGCCCTGCTGACCACCCTGTTTGCCCAGCGCATCCGCCGGCTGCCGACAGGGCGCGCCTGGGAAGCGCTGCGCGAGGACGAGATCGCCTGCCGTAGTCTCGGCATGAACCCGGTCACGGTGAAGCTGTCGGCCTTCGCCATCGGCGCGTCCTTCGCCGGGCTCGCCGGCTCGTTCTTCGCCACGCGGCAGGGCTTCATCAGCCCGGAGAGCTTCAGCTTCATCGAATCCGCCACCATCCTCGCCATCGTCGTGCTCGGCGGCATGGGCAGCCAGATCGGCATCGTGCTGGCGGCCGTGCTGCTGGTCGGCCTGCCCGAATGGTTCCGCGACCTGGCCGAGTATCGGATGCTGGTCTTCGGCGGCGCCATGGTGCTGATCATGCTGTGGCGGCCGCAAGGCCTGCTGTCGCGGCGCGAGCCGACCATCCTGCTCGACCCGAAGCCGGCAAGCGCCGAGGCGACGGTCCCATGAGCGAGCCTGCCGCGACGCTGCTCCAGATCGACCACCTGACCATGCGCTTCGGCGGCATCACCGCCATTAGCGACCTGTCGTTCACCGCCAAACGTGGCGACATCACGGCGATCATCGGACCGAACGGCGCCGGCAAGACCACGGTGTTCAACTGCCTGACCGGTTTCTACCAGCCCACCGTCGGCCGGCTGGAGCTGACCCATGAGACGGGCAAGCGGTTCCTGCTCGAGCGCATGCCCGATTTCCGCATCGCCCGCGACGCCCACGTCGTGCGCACCTTCCAGAACATCCGCCTGTTCGCCGGCATGAGCGTGCTGGAGAACCTCGTCGTCGCCCAGCACCTGGCGCTGACCCGCGCCTCGGGCTATGCCGTCGCCGGCCTGCTGCATCTGCCGGTCTACCGCAGGGCCGAGCGCCGCGCCGTCGAGAAGGCGCGCTACTGGCTGGACAAAATGGGCCTGACCGCCAGCGCCGACCAGCCGGCCGGCAGCCTGTCCTATGGCTCCCAGCGGCGGCTGGAAATCGCCCGCGCCATGTGCGCCGGCCCGGTCCTGCTGTGCCTCGACGAGCCCGCCGCCGGCCTCAACACCCGCGAGACCGACGAGCTCAGCGCCCTGCTCATGGACATCCGCACGGAGCACGGCCTGTCGATTCTGCTGATCGAGCACGACATGGCGCTGGTGATGGAAATCTCCGACCATGTGGTGGTGCTCGATCACGGCGCCTGCATCTGCGATGGCCCGCCCGCCAAGGTGCGGTCCGACCCGGCGGTGATCAGCGCCTATCTGGGCACGCCCGAGGACGAGGCCATCGCCCTCACCACGAGGAACGGCTGATGCTGACGGTCGAGGGCCTGTCCGCCGGCTACGGGCGCATCGAGGCGCTGCACGGCGTCGACCTCGAGGTCAGGCCGGGCGAGATCATGTCGCTGGTCGGCGCCAATGGCGCGGGCAAGACGACGCTGCTGATGACCGTGTGCGGCGCGCCGCTGCGCACCGCGGGCCGCATCCTGTTCGACGGCGAGGACATCACCGGCCTGCCCATGCACGACATCGTCCGCCGCGGCCTGGGCCACGTGCCCGAAGGCCGGCGCATCTTCCCGCGCATGACCGTGCTGGAGAACCTTCGCATGGGCGGTTACGCGGCCGACCCGAAGAAATTCCCGTCGGACCTGGAAAAGGTCCTCGCCCTGTTTCCCCAGCTCGAGCAGCGCCTCGGCCAGCGCGGCGGCACCCTTTCGGGCGGCGAGCAGCAGATGCTGGCCATCGGCCGGGCGCTGGTCGGCCGGCCGCGCATGCTGCTGCTCGACGAGCCGTCGCTGGGCCTGGCGCCGCTGGTCGCGCTGCAGTTGTTCCAGGCCATCATCGCCATCAACCGCGACGAGACGCTGACGGTGCTGCTGATCGAGCAGAACGCCTACCAGGCGCTGAAGCTGGCCGACCGGGCCTGCATCATGGTGAACGGCGCCATCACGCTGCGCGGCACCGGCGCCGAGCTGCTTGCCGACCCGGCGGTGCAGGCCGCCTATCTGGAAGGCGCCGCATGAACCCGCAGGACGCCGTCGATCCCGCCTCCCTGCCCGATCCTGGCCTGTTCGGCACGTCGCCCATGGTCACCCTGTTCCTGACGATCCTGTTCATGGGCGGCTGCGCGCTGATGACCGGCCGCGGCCTCGCCAACACCTGGCGCCCGGCCTGGCAGGTGGCGCCCTACGCGCTGCTGCTGGGCCTCGCCGACCGCTTCCTGATCTACGCCCTGTTCCGCGGCGAACTGCTGTCTGCCGGCGGCTTCATCGCGCATGCGCTGATCCTGCTGGTGATCGCGCTGGCCGCGCACCAGGCGACCAAGGCGGGCCGCATGGTCAGCCAGTACCCTTGGATGTACGAGCGGGTGCTGTTCTTCGGCTGGCGACGCAAAGCATGATGGCGCCGGCCCCACATTCCTTGAACTCTGACTCGCGTGGGGTATGCTCTGCGCGGGGCTCCATCAACATCCAGTCAGGCGGGTTGCTTTCATGAACCGGTTCAAGACGATTCTCATCGCCGCCGCCGCAGCCAGTTGTCTTTGTGGCGGGTCCGCCTGGGCCGACATTTCCATCGGGGTCGCCGCGCCGATCACCGGCGCGGAAGCCTCCATCGGCGAGCAGATGACGAAGGGCGCCGACAAGGCCGTTGCCGACATCAACGCCAAGGGCGGCGTGCTCGGCCAGAAGATCAAGCTGGTCAAGGGCGACGACCGGTGCGACCCCAAGGACGCGGTCAGCGTCGCCAACAACTTCGTCGACGACGGCGTGGTGTTCGTGGCCGGGCACTATTGCTCCAGCACCTCGATCCCGGCGTCGGACATATACGAGGACGCGGGCATCGTCCAGATCACGCCGGCCTCGACCAACCCCGCCTTCACCGAGCGCGGCCTGAAGAACGTGTTCCGGGTCTGCGGCCGTGACGATGCGCAGGGACCGACCGCCGCCGACTACGTGGCGAAGAAATTCCCCGGCAAGCGGGTCGCGGTGGTCAACGACAAGTCCACCTACGGCAAGGGCCTGGCCGACCAGTTCGAGGCGTCGGCCAGGAAGCAGGGCGTCGCCATCGTCATGGACGAGGCGATTACCGCCGGCGAGAAGGACTACAGCGCCCTCGTCACCAAGCTGAAGCAGGCCAAGGCGGACTATGTGTTCTTCGGCGGCTACAAGACCGAGGCCGGCCTGATCGTGCGCCAGATGCGCGGCGCTGGCCTGAAGACCATCCTGATCGGCGGTGACGCGCTGGTCACCGAGGAGTTCTGGTCGATCACCGGTCCGGCGGGCGCCGGCACGCTGATGACCTTCGGCCCGGACCCGCGCCTCGATCCCGGCAACGCCGCGCTGGTGAAGGCGTTCCGCGACGCCAAGTACGAGCCCGAGGCCTACACGCTCTACACCTACGCCGCCATCCAGGCCTGGGCGCAGGCGGTGACGGCCGCCAAGTCGACCGAGGCCAAAAAGGTCTCGGCCGCGCTGCGCGCCGGCAAGTTCAAGACGGTGCTAGGCACCATTGACTTCAACGAGAAGGGCGACAACTCGGCGCCCGGCTACGTGTTCTATGTCTGGAAGGACGGCAAGTACGTCTACGCCGCCAAATAACTCCGTGACCGGCACAGCGCCAGGAGAGCCCATCGTCCGTCCGGGGCCATTGCGCCGGCTCTACATGTGGACCATGCGCCAGGCCCAAGGGAGGCACGCCTGGGCCAGCCTGGGTGCGGTGTCCTTCGCCGAGAGCTCGTTCTTCCCGATCCCGCCCGACGTCATGTTGCTGCCGATGATGCTGGCCGACCGCAAGCGGGCGTTCCTGCTGGCGGGATGGTGCACGCTTGCGTCGGTCATCGGCGGCATCGCCGGCTACGCCATCGGCATGTTCCTGTTCGACTCCGTGGGCGCCTGGCTGGTGTCGCTCTACGGCTACGAGCAGAAGATGGAGGCGCTGCGCCATCAGTACGCCGAGTACGGCGCCTGGATCATCCTGATCAAGGGCGCTACGCCGATCCCCTACAAGCTGATCACCATCGCCTCGGGCATCTTCCACTATCCCTTCGGCATGTTCGTGCTGCTGTCGGTGATCACCCGCTCGGCGCGCTTCTATATCCTGGCGACCCTGATCTACCTGTTCGGCGACCCGATCCGCGAGTTCGTCGAGAAGCGGCTCGAATGGGTGATGATGACGGTCGCCGTCGCGGTGGTCGGCGGCTTCGTCATCGCCCATTACCTGCTGTGAGCCCGCCTTGAAAGCGACTGCCGACAAGCTGGTCTGGGTCCTCGTCGCGCTGCTGGGCGCGGGGGCCATGGCCGTCGTGGCTCTCAGCCGGGGCGAGCACGTCAACGCCATGTGGCTGGTGATCGCCGCCGCCTGCACCTACCTGATCGCCTACCGCTTCTATGGCCGGTTCATCGCCACCAAGGTGCTGCGGCTCGACCGTAACCGGCACACGCCGGCGGTGCTGCACAACGACGCGCTCGATTATGTGCCGGTCGACAAATATGTGCTGTTCGGTCACCACTTCGCCGCCATCGCCGGCGCCGGGCCGCTGGTGGGGCCGGTGCTCGCGGCGCAGATGGGCTACCTGCCGGGCATGTTGTGGATCTTGGCGGGCGTGGTGTTCGCCGGTGCGGTACAGGACTTCGTGGTGCTGTTCCTGTCGGTGCGCCGCGACGGCCGGTCGCTCGGCGACATGATCAAGTCCGAGATGGGCACCATTCCCGGCGTCATCGCCATGTTCGGCGTGCTGATGATCCTGATCATCCTGCTCGCCGTGCTGGCGCTGGTCGTGGTCAAGGCGCTGGCGATCAGCCCGTGGGGCACCTTTACCGTGGTCGCCACCATCCCGATCGCGCTGATCATGGGGGTGTACGGACGGTACATCCGCCCGGGGCGGATCGGTGAAATGTCGCTGATCGGCTTCGTGCTGCTGATGGCCTCCATCGTCTACGGCCAGGCGGTCGCCGAGAGCCCGACGCTGGCGCCGCTGTTCACCTGGTCGGGGGAGACTTTGGCGCTGGCGCTGATGGGCTATGGCTTCGTCGCCTCGGTGCTGCCGGTTTGGCTGCTGCTGGCGCCGCGCGACTATCTGTCCACCTTCCTCAAGATCGGCACCATCCTGGGGCTCGCCATCGGCATCTGCTTCGTCATGCCGGAGCTGAAGATGCCGGCGGTCAGCCGCTTCGTCGACGGCACCGGGCCGGTGTTCTCGGGCGGCCTGTTCCCGTTCCTGTTCATCACCATCGCCTGTGGCGCGGTGTCCGGCTTCCACGCGTTGGTCGCCTCGGGCACCACGCCCAAAATGCTCGAGAACGAGGTGCAGGCCCGGTTCATCGGCTATGGCGCCATGCTGGCGGAATCCTTCGTCGCGGTCATGGCGCTGATCGCCGCCTGCGTTCTCGACCCCGGCGTCTATTTCGCCATGAACAGCCCCGCCGCGCTGATCGGCACCACGCCCGAGGCGGTCGCGGCGACGATTTCGGGCTGGGGCTTCGCGGTCACGCCGGAGACGCTGACCCAGGTGGCCCACGACATCGGCGAAAGCACCATCCTGTCGCGGGCGGGCGGCGCGCCCACGCTGGCGGTCGGCATGGCCCATATCCTGTCGGCGGCGGTGGGCGGCAAGGCGCTGATGGCGTTCTGGTACCACTTCGCCATCCTGTTCGAGGCGCTGTTCATCCTGACCACCATCGACGCGGGCACCCGCGTCTGCCGCTTCTTGCTCCAGGACATGATGGGCACGGCCATCCCGGCGCTGAAGGACACGAAGTCGTGGACCGGCAATTTGCTGGCGACCGGCATCGCCGTCGCCGCCTGGGGCTATTTCCTCTACCAGGGCGTGGTCGATCCGCTCGGCGGCATCAACACCCTGTGGCCGCTGTTCGGCATCGCCAACCAGATGCTGGCCGCCATCGCGCTGATCCTGTGCACCGTCGTGCTGGTGAAGATGAAGCGCGAGCGCTATGCCTGGGTCACCGCCGCGCCGTGCCTGTGGCTGCTGGTCTGCACGCTGACGGCGGGCTGGCAGAAGATGTTCCACGACAATCCCGCCATCGGCTTCCTCGCCCATGCGCGCAAGTTCTCGGACGCGCTGGCGGCGGGCGAAATACTCGCGCCGGCCAAGTCGCTGGAGCAGATGAATCGGATCGTCTTCAATGATATAGTCGACGCCAGCCTGTGCGGCCTGTTCATGGCGGTCGTGCTGGCCATGGTGGTCGCGGGGGCGGTCACCATCCGCCGGGCACTGGCGGACCCGAAGCCGAGCGCGCGCGAAACCCTGGAGGGGACCTATGCGTGATTATCGGAGTTACAGCAGCTTCCTGGCGCGCGCGGCGCGCCTGATGGTGGGGCTGCCGGACTACGATCTCTACGTCCTGCACCGCAGGATTCACCATCCCGGCGAGCCCATCATGTCCCGCGAGGAATTCTTCCGCGAGCGCCAGGAAAGCCGCTATGGTGGCAACGGCAAGATGAATCGCTGCTGCTGACAGGCAGCCGGCAGCCGCCAACAGCGGAAAAACGCAGGAAATCCCCGGTTGACCACAGAATCCCAGAAGCCACCGCTCGTGCGGCTGATGATTGGCGCGATCGGCGTCGTTTTCGGCGACATCGGCACCAGCCCTCTCTACACCATGAAGGAAAGCTTCGCGGGACCCCATCCCCTTGCGCTCGACACCATGCATGTCTACGGCGTGGTGTCGCTGATCTTCTGGTCGGTGATGCTGATCGTGTCGTTCAAGTACGTCATGCTGATGATGCGGGCCGACAACAAGGGCGAGGGCGGCAGTCTGGCGCTGCTCGCGCTGATCAACCAGAATGTCGGCGGCAAGAAGTGGAC
>JBKJNE010000290.1:0-2535 GCA_046596015.1 Alphaproteobacteria bacterium | reverse complement strand
AGAGCGTCTTGAACAGCGGCCGGACGAGGCGGATCACGCCATAGAGCGCGTCGGCGTCGGCGGGGCGGTCATGATCAGTCAGTGTCATCATGACACCTAAGGTGCCATAATGACACTACAGGTGTCAAATGGATGTTTGTGAGGCCTACCGGCTCAGGTACTTGTCCATGGTTTCGTGGACACGGCGGATGCGCGATTCCTGGTAGCGGGCGAGGGTTTCGGCGCCCTTTTCGCTGGCCTGCATGCCTTCGTGCTGCCACGCCAGGATCTGGGTATCCTGATCGAGCACGTTGCCCATGAATTCGCTGACGCCGGGCACCTCCTTGTAGGAGTTGGCCTCGGTGATGCGGTAGACCTGCGCCGGATCGGGCTCCTCGCCGGGCTTGCACGGGCGGAACACGATGACGTCGAGGGTGCAGCGGTTGACGTCGTTGCCCAGCGGCCGGGCCTGCTGGATCTGCGGCAGGCCGGGGCCGCCATAGATGAACAAATTGGGGAAGATGTTGTATTTTAGCGAGTCGATGACCTCGGCGTCGCT
This sequence comes from Alphaproteobacteria bacterium, assembly GCA_046596015.1. Lineage (GTDB taxonomy): Bacteria > Pseudomonadota > Alphaproteobacteria > SMXS01 > SMXS01 > RI-34. The sequence continues at coordinate 1,997 of JBKJNE010000290.1, read as the reverse complement.
GAGATGCGACAGGTCGAGATCATAGGTTTCCTTGAAGGTCTTGCGCATCTCGCGCGCCATGACGACGCGCGCGGTTTCGCCGTCGCCGACCTTCACCCGCTTCTCGGCCGGCACGATCTCCGGATCCCCCAGCAGCGAGCGGTCGAGCAGGTCCTGCTCGGTCAGGCCCAGCTTCGACGTCGGGCTGGAGACGGCCAGCGCGCACAGGTCGCGGCTGACATGGTCGCCGAAGATGTCGTGCTGCATGTTCCAGTCGCCGACCACATGGGTCATCTCGGGATGCACCAGCGGCGTGTGATAGGCCTCCATGAAGGCCTCCTGCGCGGTCTTCCAGTTGCAGCTCAGCTCCTTCTGGATGTGCAGGTACGGGTACCAGTTGCTGAAGTCCCACCTGGCGAAATGCTCGGGCACCACTTCCAGGTAGTCGAGCAGCGGCACGGCGTTCACGTCCATGTTGATGAAGATGAAGCCGTTCCAGCTCTCGACCAGCGCCTCGGGCAGGCTGTTCTTCTCGTAATCCAGGTGCGGGAATTCCCACGCGCAGGGCACTTCCTGCAGCTTGCCGTCCAGGTTCCAGGTCCAGCCGTGATAGGGACACTGGATGGTGGCGGAATAGCCCGACGAGGCCGACGGCTTCAGCTTGGTGCCGCGGTGCAGGCAGGAATTGTGATAGGCCTTGAGGCCGCCGTCGTCCTGACGGACGATGACGATGGAATAGCGGCCGATGTCGTAGACGTAGTAGTCGCCCGGCTCGCGCACATGCTCGTCGCGGCAGGCGAACTGCCACACCTTGCGCCAGATCTTCTGCATCTCCAGCTCGAAGAACTCGGGCGAGGTATAGCGGTAGAACGGGATGTCCGCGGTGCTTTGCGGCGGGTTGGAGCGGCGCAGCAGCACCTCGGCGGGCGGCGTGCTGTCGCCCCGGATGATGTCCTCATAGGACTTACCGGGAGTCTTGCTCTCGATCTTGCCAACTTCCACGTTCATTCGTCGTCTCCCCAGACTGCCAAACGTCGCCAGTTACAAACAGAAGCGTCAGTTTATACCAGAATATAATTCCTGAGTCACTGCACCGTGTAGCCCGCTCTTCACCTCACCTACAGGTGCAGCACGGCCTTGGAGATGATCTCGCGCTGGATTTCCTTGGCGCCGCCATAGATCGAGGCTGCGCGTTTGTTGAGGTACTTGCCAGTCACCGCCGCGCCATAGGCGGGGCCGGGATAGTGGTCGTCGTTGACCATGCCCGACGGGCTGGGCGGCGGCAGCGGCGAGGCATAATAGTCCATGGCCTCGACGGCCAGCTCGCTGATCCGCTGGTTGATCTCGACGCCGGTGGCGCTCAGCACCGAGCCTTCCGGGCCCGGGCGCTGGCCGGCGGCGACCGACGACATGATGCGCCGTTCGGTCATCTCCAGGCCCATGACGCCGATCTCCAGCTTGGCCAGTTCGGTCGAGAAGTACGGGTCCTTGATCAGCGGCGCCTGGCCGCTGATCTGCGCGGCGCACATGCCGCGCAGCTTCTGGATGGCGGCCTTGTATTCGCCCGACGCGCCGCCCGCCCGTTCGAACTCCAGCAGGAACTTGCCGTAGTCCCAGCCCTGGCCTTCGGCGCCCACCCGCTGGCTCACGGGGATCCGGACGTCGTCGAAGAACACCTGGTTGACCTCATGATCGAGGCCCAGGGTGATGATCGGGTCCACCTTGATGCCCGGCGATTTCATGTCGACGAGGACGAAGGTGATGCCTTCCTGCTTCTTGCCGGTGTTGGCGGTGCGTACCAGGCAGAAGATCCAGTCGGCGACGTGCGCGTTGGTGGTCCAGATCTTCGAGCCGTTCAGCACGTATTCGTCGCCGTCGCGCACCGCGCGCATCTTCAGCGACGCCAGGTCCGAGCCGGCGCCCGGCTCGGAATAGCCCTGGCACCAGTAGTGCTCGCCGTTCAGGATCTTCGGCAGGAAGGTGTCCTTCTGCTCCTGGGTGCCGTAGGTGAAGATCAC